>JAQVNO010000120.1 GCA_028703095.1 Bacteroidales bacterium | reverse complement strand
CGCATGAAGAAAAACCGAATTTACGTTGTTACTAAAAATTGTATGATATTTGTAATAACATATACTTTATAATTTATTTAAGATAACCGATGACTAAAAATCGCACTACCATCTTTAGCATATTACGTAGAGAAAGAACTTGGTTAAAGGCTTTTTTAGAAGATATTTGTATCATTAAAACCAATTTGCGTTTTTCTGAAAAACTTTTAGCATATCGCAAAGGATTTCTCCCTAGTATTATGTCATATAGTGGGATACATAAAAAAAATCACACGCAATTTCTTTCTTCTAAAGATTATCAGTTTAATTCATATCCTAATGGACTTTATAATCGATTAGCTGAAATAAAATTAAACATTCCGTATCTTTTAAAAGATTATGCAGAATATGTTCCGGAATATTATTTTTTTAAAGACACTTATGGTTTTCTCCCACTTGAAAATTATTCAGGTAAAAGACAGCCACGCTTGTCTATTGATTCTTTTTTGGATATTTTACATGATAAAAAACAATTAGCCTGCAAACCCTGTAATTCCCGATGGGGAAATGGGTTTATGAAAGTAGAGATAAAAAACAATACGTATTGCATTAATAATCAAACCTATCCTTTCACAGCATTTATAACAGAAATACTTGCTCTAAATGATTATATCGTTACAGAATATATTGTTCAACATCCGTATGCTCAAACAATTTATTCCGAAAGTGTCAATACAATTCGCATGCTTTGTGTGTGGGATGGAGAAAAAAAAGAATTTTTTCTGGCAAGAGCCTTTCAACGATTCGGAACGAATGGAAGTGTAGTAGATAACTTAAAAAGTGGCAATGGCTTAGCGGTATTTATCGATTTTGAAACCGGAGAATTAACCCATAAAATAATTACTAATACCGATAAGAAAGGGTATCGAATTTCAAATATCCGTTTACATCCCGATACCGGCATTTCATTGGAAGGTGTTTCTATTCCGAATTGGCACTTCTTGAAAAATAAAATATTGGAAATAAGTAACCATATATCATTCTTAAAGTATGTCGGATATGATATAGCCCTTACAGAAAAAGGATTTAAAATACTGGAAATAAACTCTAAAGTAGGATTACATACCTTACAAGTACAAGAACCTCTTTTGATAGATGAAAGAATTAAAAATTCTATATTGAAACATAGGCTATGATTTTTACGTTAAAAAAAAATGTTTGATTACATTATAATAATAAGAAAAAAAATTATACATTTGCATAAATAAGAAAATTATAAAAACAGTATTAAATTAATAAGTATCAAATGATGAATAAAAGAGAAAATATGACACAAAAAGAAGAATACATTGCCCCTGATATTCAAGTTATAGAGGTAAATGTGGAAAAAGGATTTGCTCAAAGTGGAAGCGGTGATAGAACTGATCCCGGAGGCGAAGATGTAGAAGGAGGTTTTTAATTGTAAAAATAAATCAATGTTTTAATTAAATAAAAAATCAATTATATGAAAAATATTAAATATTTTCTTTTATGTTTACTTACTGTATTTTTTATGGGAAATACAGAACTTCATGCACAAGTAAGCTATTGGAACGGGAGTGATACTACGGCTTGGACGCAAGGCGCCGGAACCATGGCAAATCCATATTTAATTGAATCGGCAGCTAATTTGGCCTGTTTGGCTACTCGCGTGAATGCCGGAACTACGTATTCAGGTGTTTATTTTAAACTTATGACCAATGTGAATCTGGGAGCCGGCAATTGGACACCTATCGGTATTTCAACTACCAAGTATTTTTCCGGATATTTTGACGGAAATAACCTGAATGTGGATAGTCTAACTATAAATAACAGTGCTACTGCTACTTCTTTTATGGGCTTGTTTGGAATTACACAACATTCAACCATTAAAAATTTAACACTATCAAATATCAATGTTTCGCAAACCAGTGCTTCTTCTTCAATTTTTACAGGCGGATTGTTAGGCGCTACCATGGGAGGAGATTATATCAGCAATTGCAAAACCCTAAGCGGAGAAATATATTCCGTATCTTCAACAGCAGGAAGGGGTTATGCAGGAGGCATTGTAGGATGTATTCAGTTTGGGGCAAATAATGTGAGAATTGAAAATTGTATTAATTATGCTACTATAAAAGCGAACTATAGTCCCGGCGGTATTGTCGGTATGATAAATGTAACTTCTACTGTTGCTGATACCTTATGGTTTACTTCTTGCTCAAATAATGGGTGTATTTTGGGATTGCCCTCAACCGGAAATTTATACGGAGGTGGTGTTATAGGTTGGTTAAATATAGCTAGAAATAATACAGAAATATATATTGATAATTGTTATAATACCGGTTATGTAAAAGATTCTACCAATGAAGGGACATCAGTTTATACCGGTGGGCTTATCGGATATTTGCAAGGGGCTACGGCAACGGTTAGCGGTGCCAATGCACGCATTACCAATTCATGGAACAGCGGTAAAATTGAAAATATTTCTACTTCCATTGATATTACGACCAATAAATGGTTTTATGCCGGTGGTATTACCGGAAATATGACTATTTTTGGTATTGCAAATATTTTATATCAGGATGTATATAATACAGGCGAAATTTATAATATAAGACGTTCCCCTAAAAAAGCAGTCGCTTTAGCAGGTATTATCGGCATCATGAATTTACAACAATCGGGTTCTGTTTTTACTTTAAGTAAAGCCTATAATACAGGAAATGTAACTTTATTATCGCCTGATACAGCTAATATATTAACCTATGTGGGTGGAATTATCGGTTGGTTATATAATTTAGGAGGCTTATATAATATTAATCAATGTTTTAACGCAGGTACTATTTACAATCAGAGTATTTATGCCGGTGGGATAGCAGGCTATGTTGACGGTTTTTCAACTTCCAATAATGTCATTCAACATTGCTTTAACAGTGGAAATATTTCTTCTTTTAATACTGCCGGTGGTATCACTGCTTGTTATTCGCACAAAGGCTTAAATAATACCATTTCAAATTGTATCAGTGTAGGAATCGTCAATACTCCTTTGGGAGGAAGTGGTATAGCCGGTACTATTTGGGATAGTACAACATTAAATTTAGCTACGTGTTATTATGATCGACAGATAACGGGACGTACACGAGGAGGAAATCCTATCGGTACAGGGGCAAGTAAAACAAATGATACTATTCGCCATGCTCGTGAATTAGCAGCTCTTCAATTAGACCCTGCTTTTTGGTATATGGAAGCCGATATGTATCCTCGATTATTATGCTTCCAAAATTTGGATGCCATGATACTCGGAGCCGCTCCTTATTATTTTTATGCCGATCCACTAGCCAATTCTTTTAATACCTATTCGAAAATCAATAAAAACTTTAGCATGGGTGGAAAGATGGGTACATTTTACAACTCTTCCAATACCGGAGTGATTAGCATTATAAATAATGACAGTGCCTTGATAACACCTATTGGGATTGATACAATTACGATTACTTCTATGTACGGATATGCTTCCCGTTCCATTCAAGTTATTGTTGTAAAAGAAACCGTCATTGAAACGGAAGTCTGTCAAGGTGAAGTATATCAAATTTTAGGTAGAAACATAGATACCGATAGTGCCGGACTCTTTACCTATTATGGTGTTGATAGCATTATTTATGTAACGGTACATCCCACGTATGTGATGCAAGAAAATTATACCATTTGTTCGAATGAAAATTATGTATGGCATGGACAAACAGTAAATCAAGCAGGTGATTATTATGATACCTTAACAAGTATTTCCGGATGTGACAGTATTTATAGGTTGAATTTAATCGTTAATCCCATAGCCAACGAAGTGGATAGTGTAACTTTTTGCAGCAACGATTTGCCTTTATTATACCAAGGAGTATTTATCAATCAAGGGGGAGATTATACCACTACCTATGTCGCAGCCAATGGATGTGATAGTATTATAGGTATTCATGTAACTATCAATCAAGCGTATGATACAATTATAGTAGCTGTTGTAGCTGAAGCAGAACTTCCCTATACTTTTGGCAGTCAAACTTTAACAGAAGCAGGAACCTATACGGAACTGTTTACTTCTATGGCAAATTGCGATAGCTTAGTACATTTAGTATTGGTGGTAGGTAATCTAAGTGGGGACACCTTATATTCCAACGATAGTAAAAAAATATGTAAATCAGAACTTCCGTATCAATATGGGATACACGTATTCCCTGAAGGCACCGAAAGTGGAGTCTATGAAGTTGGGTTTATGAGTACGACGGGAAAAGATAGTATAGTTTTCTTATATTTAACCATTAATGACATCCCTGCCATGCCCGATAGTATTTTAGGACCACAAACAATAAATGCACTAGGGAAATATACCTATAGTGTAAATCCGGTTGAAAGTGCTACTGAATACAGATGGGGTGTTTCCAACAGTATGTTTGTTTTTGAGGATGAAACCAATATTTCCAACAATGCGGTACTCTATGTTGCTATAGCAGGCAATGCCATACTTACTGTAGCTGCCGGCAATCAATGTGGTTTTTCTGCAGACCAAAGCTTGCAACTATTATCCGATGTGTCTGTTAGTGAAACGGATTCAAAGTTGTTTTCCGCTCAATTGTTTCCTAATCCTGCACAAGATTATGTGGATGTGAAACTGAATGGGAGTGAAGCGACAACGATTTACATCGTGGATGTATACGGTAAACTAATTAAAAAACAAATGCTTACTGATGCCAATACCCGTATCAATTTAAGCGATGTGTCAAACGGCATTTATTTCATACAAATCAAAAACGATAATCAATTGTTGGGCACTTATAAAGTAGTCCGAAATAAATAATTTTCAAGCAAGGAGATGCAATTGCGTCTCCTTGCTTTTTATTAATTGAATTTTTTTAAATTTAATATAACTTTATCGATAAAAAAACGTAAAACGTAGAATGAAAAATAAAATCAACGAATCATGAAAAAATGTATACTTTTTATTTTTGGAATTGTAAGTATTATAAATAGCTACAATTCTAATGTTAACGCTCAGAATGTCAGCCGTTGGGATGGAGCTGACACCACAGTATGGATACATGGCGACGGGAGCATGGGCATGCCATATTTAATTGAATCTGCCGCTAATTTAGCTTGTTTGGCAAAACGGGTGAATGAAGGTTACAATTATGCAGGCTTTTACTTTAAACTAACTACCAATCTTAATTTAGCCGGAGGAAATTGGACGCCCATCGGTATTTCGACAAGCTATAGTTTTAACGGTAATTTTGATGGGGATTATTATACCATTGATAGTTTAACTATCAATACGAATCCGACAGCTACTTCTTTTGTAGGTTTATTTGGGATGGTGCAAAGTGCCGTAATTCAAAAGGTTATTTTAAGCAATGTGAATGTAAAGCAAAGCAGTGCAAGTGCCGGTATTTATACGGGTGCCTTATTAGGAGCTACCAATTTAGGGGCTAAAATAACCAATTGCAGTGTATTAAGTGGTGTTGTCTATTCAGTTTCTAATAACGGAAGTCGAGGTTATGCTGGTGGAATAGTGGGATGTTCTCAGTTTGGAATTCAAAATTTAACTATACAAAATTGTAACAATGCAGCGGAAATATATGGAAATTATGCGGTCGGTGGTATTGTGGGTATGCTCAATGTAACCACACATGATATAGATACAGCTTGGATTAGTAATTGTTATAATACAGGCTTAATTAATGGATTACCTAGTCCCGGCAATGTGTACACAGG
>JAQVNO010000030.1 GCA_028703095.1 Bacteroidales bacterium | reverse complement strand
GATATTGTTTCTAATAAAGCGACAACACTCGGACGCTCTTTGCGTTTTTGTCCCATCTTTCTATCACTTTTTTTTGCTGTACATTAGCACAAAAAATAATAGCACCTCAAAAAAAGAGTTAGCCAAATAAATGCGATTTAGAATATAGAAAAATAAAAATGTATATTTTTGCATGTTTTAAAAATTTGCATTAAAATACATTGACAAAACAACCAATCTCAAGAAAAAACAATGTCGCATAAAATCGAATTACTCTCGCCTGCTAAAAATCTTGCTTGTGGAATAGAAGCTGTAAACCATGGTGCTGATGCTATATACATTGGACCTTCGCAATTCGGAGCCCGTATTGCGGCGGCAAATCAATTAAGCGATATTGAACATTTAATTAATTACGCCCACACTTTTGGTGTTAAAGTCTATATTACACTAAACACTATTTTAACTGATAAAGAATTAGAAAATGCCCAAAAAATTATTTATCAATGCTATGAAATAGGAGCAGATGCAATTATTATCCAAGATATGGGAATATTACAATTGGATTTACCTCCTATAGCTCTGCATGCCAGCACTCAAACCAACAACCGAAATCTTGATAGAATCCTTTTTTTAGAATCAGCAGGGTTTCAAAGAATTATACTTGCCCGTGAATTATCGTTGACAGCTATAAAACACATTAAAGCAAACAGCAATATCGAATTAGAAGCCTTCGTACATGGCTCCTTATGTGTAAGTTATAGTGGACAATGTTATATGAGTCAATATGCATGCGGACGAAGTGCCAATCGGGGCGACTGCGCCCAATATTGCCGCTTACCCTATACTTTAAGTGATGCAAAGGGAGATAAAATAGTTGAAAACAAACATTTGTTGTCGTTAAAAGACTTGGATCGATCAGATGCTCTTGAAGACATGATAACAGCCGGAATTACTTCCTTTAAAATTGAAGGTCGATTAAAAGACATGAATTATGTGAAAAATATTACGGCTTACTATCGACAAAAGTTGGATATGCTCTTGGAAAGGAATACAAAACAATTAAAACGTTCGTCAATTGGTAAAAGTGTTTTTTATTTTAGCCCGAATCCTGAAAAAACATTTCATCGAGGAAAAACAGACTATTTTTTATACAACAGAACCCCCAATATGGTGCAAATAGACACCCCTAAATCAATGGGAGAAATCATAGGAAAAGTAAAAAATATCGCTTTTAATTCTTTCGAACTTACAGAAGCTGACAAGTTACAGCATGGTGACGGTTTATGTTTTGTAGACACAAAAGGAGGATTCAAGGGCTTTCGAGTTAACCGCATTGAAAACCAAAATGTTTACCCTGCTAAGAAAATTAGTTTAGCAAAAGAGACTCTTCTATATCGTAATTTCGATACAGCATTCAACAAATGCTTAAAAGGGAAAAGTGCAGAGAGAAAAATTGCCATAGATTTTACCCTGACAGAGACAGATAATAACCTGATTTTATCTATTACAGACGAAGAAAATATAAAGATTAATGTTGATTTTAAAATAGAAAAAACACCTGCAGAAAAACCGGAATTAGCAAAAAAACAGATTCTTACTCAACTTAGTAAATTAGGGAATACTGTCTTTGAAGCAAGAAGTATAAACATTCAAACAAAAGAAATTTATTTTATACCCAATTCATTATTGGCAAATAGTAAAAGAGAAGCCATTCAACAGCTTCTTTACAAACGTAATCAACTACTTCCTAAAAATTTTACTCCTAAAAAAAATAAAGGTCCCTTGATTTTTCCCACAACGGAAGTATCTTATTTTGAAAACATCATGAACAATAAAGCGGAATCTTTTTATCGTCAAGTCGGTGTAAAACAAATCGCCCCTGCTTTTGAAATTTGTATTCCTAAAAATCCAATATTGATGTCAACGAAATATTGTATAAAACATCAATTAGGATGGTGTCCCATGGAAAAGTCCCTACAGGCAAGCACTCCACCGGAGCCTTATTCTCTTCAAACAGGCAATAATACATTTACATTGTATTTTGATTGTAAGCAATGTGAAATGCAAATTACTCCCTTTGCATAAAAAAAAATTGACCTCTTTAGATAAAGAGATCAATTTTATATGGTAAATTAGGAAAATCCTATTATTTCTTTGCTAAAAATTCTTTCACTTCGGAGTTAAGAACGATAGCTTCTTTAAAAGTATAAGCTCCTGTTTTAGCAGAACGTTCCATTCTGATAACTTTGGCAAATTCTTGCCCTGTAGTTTGCTTTAATGTTGCAACAACTTTCTTTGCCATAATTCAAATTATTTAATTTCTTTATGAATAGTTACTTT
This sequence comes from Bacteroidales bacterium, assembly GCA_028703095.1. Classification (GTDB taxonomy): domain Bacteria; phylum Bacteroidota; class Bacteroidia; order Bacteroidales; family WCHB1-69; genus UBA5266. The sequence continues at coordinate 20,235 of JAQVNO010000030.1, read as the reverse complement.
CTTTAAAAACGGATTATATTTTTTCAACTCCAAACGATCGGGAGTATTTTTCCTGTTTTTGGTACTGATGTATCTTGACATACCCGGTACGCCGGAGGCTTTTTGCTCTGTACATTCAAGAATAATCTGTTGTCTCGCTTCTTTATTTTTCTTTGCCATAAATCCTAAGTTATTCGTTTTATTAACATATTTTAGGACTGCAAAAGTACAATTTTTTCATTTATAAAAAAACTATTTTTATAAAAAAACAATAAATTATTTTCATGCATTATATAATTGAATACATGTAAGTTAAAAAATACATCTAAAGGTAACACATTATTAACCGAAAAAAACGGCAATATAAGTATCAAAAAACATCTGAAATTAATAAAATATAATAGCATAAATTGCCATATTTAACATATTTACTTTCTACAGCAAACGAACTTTAACTATTAAAAACTTACTTTATTCTCACAACCAATTGAAATACTTTAAGATAAGATTCAATCTAAAAATATTAAAAAAATACAATGTATCGATTTCTTTTCATCTAAAATTTTAGTAATTTTGCACCTCGAAAATAAAAGAAGTTGTGGAAGATTTAAAATATTTTAAACAGTTTGATATTAAATTCGCTACACTAGGAATAGGGATTCACGAATTTGATTTGAAAATTGACAAAACTTTCTTCACTAAACATAATAATGAAGAAATAAAGGACGCGGATATAGATATAAGACTTTCTCTAAATAAAAAGGAAACGATGTGTCTTTTTCAATTTTCATTAAAAGGTAAACTGATTTTAGTTTGCGATGTATGTTTAGAAAATTTGGAATATATATTTCACAGCGAAGAAGAATTGATATTAAAAATATCGAATGAAAAAAGACAGAGTGAAGATGAAAACATTGTTTACATACATTCAAATGAACAAATATATAATGTAGAACAATTTTTATACGAAATCATTTACGCCCAAGTTCCGATGCGTAAGTCACATCAAGATATGAATCAAACTTGTAATCAAGAAATGATTCAATGGATAGAAATAAATTCGAAAGAACAAGCTCAACATACTGACCCCAGATGGGAAACATTAAAAGACATTAAATTAGAAAATAATTAACGGAATATTAATACATAAAAATATACAATCATGCCAAATCCAAAACGAAGACATTCATCAACAAGAAGAGACAAAAGAAGAACACATGATAAAGCTATTGCACCTCAGTTAATAGAATGTAAAAATTGCGGTGCTGCCGTAATTTATCATAGGGTATGTCCCGAATGTGGACACTACAGAGGCGAATTAGCTATTGAATCCAAAGAAAAAGCATAATATATTTCTGCTTTGCATTCCTCTCATCTTCTAAATCTTCTTAACAGAAGATTTTTTTTAATAATATTCGTACATACTCGTATGTGTCTCTATTAAAATAAGTTCGTCAATGTGTTCGACTAAATTGCGTGAATATACATCCATTTTCCCCTCTTCATTTTCTTCATTGTATGTTATTTCCTTCATTGATAAAAGCACATCATCTTTATTTAACATACACTCCTTAATAAGTAATTTATTCTCATTATACTCATACGTGTATTTCAAAAACTGACTTGGCGTTTCAACAATTTTCTCCGACAATAAATTGTTTTTGTCGTAATTAAAAGTTCTCGTTGCCATAATATCTCCCTTAAAGTTATATGTAATTTGCTTAGTCATTCCCACTTCATTATACGCATAAGTTTCACTTATCAGATTATTTTGTGTAACTTCATGCATTTCCAATCGGATTATTCTACCAAATTCATCATATGTATATTTTTTACGTATGCTTATCGTATCTTCATCTTCAAATTCACTTTCATCCATTAATAATCCATTCACCCATTGATATTTATTTTCAATATAACAATAACCATCGGGATAGATGACTTTTTTTTCTACTAATTCATTATCTTCATTATAAAAATATTTTTCTACTACCTTTTCTTCACTATAATTCACTATAGATTCGATTAACAGTCCGTTTGAGTCATACGTATTCTTCCTGATTTCGTAGGGAATATCATCCAAACCGTCAAAATACAATTCTTCCACAACTTGATTTTGTGCATCATGTTTTCGTTCGCAAATATTTTCACACTCTCCATCAACACTATAACTTTTATCGCAACATAAGTTTCCTGCATTATCATAGGCAGTGTAAGATTGCATTCGTTGTGTTTCTACTATGGTATCGTCATAAGTAGTAGTTCTATCATACGTTGTTATAAATCTGGATATAGATTTTACGTTGTTCATATAACATCAAATAAATTATTATTAAAACATAAGAGAATGCAAAAGTACTATTTATTTGAGAATAAAAAGTATGCTATAAGTGAAAAATATTTTAAAAAAAACAAAATCACTATCAAAAAAATTCTATTTTTGCAGAAATTGATAATTTATAAATAATGAATATTTTAAACCCAAAAGTTGCAGTCGTTGGAAGTGGTACTTGGGCAACCGCTATTGTTAAAATATTATCTGAAACTTTACCTTCCTTGTATTGGTGGGTAAGAGAGCCTGAAATTGTTGAAAGCATACAAAATACAGGTCGGAATCCACTCTATTTAAGCTCAGTTATAATAAATCCTAAACAGGTTAAAGTATCAAATGATTTGCGAAAAGTTGTTTCCAAAGCAGATATTATTGTGTTGGTGATTCCTTCGGCTTATTTACATAATACAATTTCTGAATTAACCATTAAAGATTTTGAAAATAAACGTATTATTTCGGCAATCAAAGGGGTGGTTCCGGAAAGAATGGAGTTTATAACAAGTTATCTCATGCATTATTACAATGTCAGTTCTGATTGTTTAGGTATTATTAGCGGACCTTCACATGCTGAAGAAGTAGCATGTAGGAAAACAACTTATTTAACGGCCGCTTCCTTAAATGATGCCTTTTCTGAACAGATAGCAAGTTTATTTAAAACCGATTTTGTTCAAACCAACGTATCGAATGACATATTTGGAATAGAGTTTTCTGTCGTATTAAAAAATATTTATGCTTTGGCAGCAGGGATTTTCAGAGGAATGGGTGCCGGGGATAATTTATTAGCATTATTTAATATTAATTGTATTAATGAAATGACTAACTTTATTTCTGCTGTACATCCTTTTCAAGCTCGTAATTTTTATACGGCTCCCTATTTAGGTGACTTTTTAGTTACAACTTACTCCCAGCATAGCAGAAACCGTGCATTTGGGATTATGATAGGTCAGGGTTATTCAGTACGAACTGCTCAACTGGAAATGAAAATGGTTGCCGAGGGATATTATGCTACTCGCTGTATCCACGAACTCAACTTAAACTATAAAGCAAATATACCCATTATTGAAACGGTTTATAAAATTTTATACGAAAAAGCTTCTTTTCGTCAAGAAATGTATAATCTCCTAAACACAATGAAATAAATTAATTTTATGGAAGTTCACTACAGACTTAAAGTCTTATCCATTGTGTTAGTTTTATTACTTAGTTTTAGTCTTTCTTCTTGCAAAGAAGAAGGTTATGCCATTATCAACCTGCATGGTACAATTAAAGATAATCAAGACAATAATATTGACAGTTTGATGATAACTATTCACAACACAAAAACCAACACTCAAGACATATTCCGTTCATCAGCCACTTTTAATGGATTTGACAGAACCTATACACTTAAAAATGCCGAAGAATGTATCTACGCAATTAAAATAGAAGATATCGACGGAGAAAAAAACGGAGGGTTTTTTCAAACTCAAACAAAAACCGTTGAAATATTTATATCTGACTATACAAAACGAAATGACCTTTTGGTTGTTCATCCCTATGCCAACAAACAAATTGATTTTATAATGCTGAAATAATAGTAGAATTTTTCCAAAAAAGTAATATGCATTTTCCTATAATATTTCTAAAATTTTAGTTTTATTTACAAACAACTACAAATCATACTATTTTAACAAACACAAAAAAAATAAAATTTAAAAAATAAATTTAAAAAAAATGTTACCTTTGCAACTTAAAATTTTAATGTTTAATAAATCTCAATAGTGTGAAAACGTTTAAAATAGGTGGTATTCATCCTGAAAGCAACAAAATCGCTCATCAATCTGAGATTGAAATCTTTCCATTACCCAAACAAGCTGTTTTATATGCTACTCAACATTTGGGAGCTCCCTCAACAATTGTCGTTGCAAAAGGAGACAAAGTAAAGGTAGGTCAATTGATATCTAAAGGAGAGGCTTTTATTTCAGCTAATTTACATTCTCCATATTCGGGGACTGTTAGTAAAGTAGATGTAGTAGCCGATTTGTCCAGGTATAAAAAAATGGCTATTGTGATGGATGTAGATGGCGATGAATGGGAAAGTGACATTGATCTGTCGCCTGAAATAAAAAGAGACATTAGCATGCCTGCAAATAAAATTATTGAAAAAATAAAAGAAAAAGGCATTGTTGGTTTGGGGGGTGCATGTTTTCCTACGCATGTAAAATTTTTAATTCCTCAGGGGAAAAAAGCAGAATATATGCTTATAAATGCTGCCGAATGCGAACCCTATATTTCTATTGACAACAGAGTCATGTTAGAACGCACGGAAGAATTTATTATTGGGGCTTGTATACTCCGTAATGCTTTACAACTCGACACAGTTCATATCGGACTCGAGCATAACAAACCGGAAGCTATTCAGCAATTAAAAGAAATAGCCAAAAACTACAAAGGTGTTGAAATTCATCCATTACAAACTAAATATCCGCAAGGAGCAGAAAAACAATTGATAAAAGCTATTACCGGAAGGGAAGTTCCATCCGGCAAACTACCCATAGACGTAGGTTGTATCGTCAACAATGTGTGTACTGCATTAGCTGTATACGAAGCTGTACAAAAAAACAAACCATTAATATCCAATTATGTTACCTATACAGGGAAATCCGTCAAACAAACAAAAAATTATTTGGTTAGATTAGGAACCCCTATTCAATCCATTATAGAAGCTAACGGCGGCTTACCGGAAGATACGGAAAAAGTTATCAGTGGGGGTCCCATGATGGGAAAAGCTATTGCCAATTTAGATACCTACATCACCAAAGGTTTTTCTTGTATCTTAATCATTAATAATAAAGAAGGAAAACGCAAAGCATCGGCAAATTGTATTCGTTGCGGAAAGTGTGTAGATGCCTGTCCGATGGGATTAGAACCTTATTTATTAGCTCCCTTAGCTGAATACAAACGATGGGAAGATATGGAAAAAGCCCATGTTATGGATTGTATTGAATGTGGCTGTTGTCAGTTCTCCTGCCCTTCTTCACGCCCCTTATTGGATTATATCCGCTTAGGAAAAAACAAAACAGGTGCAATGATACGTGCACGTAACACAAAATAAATTTCAGAACTTAAGAACATATAACACATGGCATTATTACAAGTTTCAGGATCTCCGCACGTTTATACCGATGATTCGGTAAAAAAAATAATGTGGACCGTCAATATCGCTTTATTACCCACTCTGATTTTTTCATTTTTATTCTTTGGTTGGGGAGCTGTACAAGTAACACTTATTTCTGTAGCAGCATGTATCTTTTTTGAATGGTTTATTCAAAAATTCTTATTAAAATCTAAAGGTGTCAAATTAGATGGCTCAGCTATGGTAACCGGCTTACTATTAGCCTTTAATCTTCCCGGTAATTTACCTTGGTGGATTGTAATTATCGGAGCATTAGTTGCTATAGGTATTGGAAAAATGGCTTATGGAGGGTTAGGAAAAAATCCCTTCAACCCTGCTTTAGTAGGACGTGTTTTTTTGTTAATCTCCTTCCCTCAACAAATGACCCTTTGGCCCAAACCACATCTATGGTTTTCTCAAGCCACTTCGCTTACCGATGCTACAACAGGAGCTACTCCTCTGGGAATTATTAAGAATGGCTTAGATCAAGGTCAAAACGTACAAGAACTCATGGAAACATTACCAACATACGCGCAAATGTTATTAGGAGAACGTGGCGGTTCCTTGGGTGAAGTCGCTGCCTTAGCAATTATTGCAGGTGGACTTTTTATGTTAATTCGAAAAGTAATCACATGGCATATCCCTGTAGCTTTTATAGGCTCATCGTTTATTTTTGCTGCCATTTTACATCTTGTCAATCCCGGCATTTACATACCACCTTCCTATCATATACTTTCAGGAGGATTACTATTGGGGGCTGTATTCATGGCTACCGATATGGTAACATCGCCCATGAGCAATTGGGGTAAAATCATTTTTGGAATAGGGTGTGGTGTATTAACCATTCTCATCCGTGTTTTCGGATCCTATCCGGAAGGCGTATCTTTTGCTATATTAATAATGAATGCCTTCGTTCCGCTTATAAATAAAGGATTTCGACCAAAACGTTTCGGGTCACAAAAAATAACTGCATAAATCAAGATATAATTTAAAAATAAACGCAAAATGGCTAAAATAGAATCGAGTTTTAAAAATATGCTACTGGTTTTATGCATCATCAGTGTAGTTGCAGCAGTAGCCTTAGCAGCTGTTTATGGTTTTACAAAAGCGCCGATTGAACAATCACGCATGCAAAAACAACAAGATGCCATTAAAATGGTTTTACCGCCTTTTGATAAAATCGAAGAAGAAAAAATTCCGGTAGATCAAGAGAGCACTGAAAGTGTTTTTTACAAAGAAATGGGAGCAGATTCTATCACGTTGTTCCATGCTTTCAAAGATGGAAAAGAAGTTGGAATTGCGGTAGAAACATTTACCAATAAAGGCTTCTCCGGTAAAATAACGCTGATGGCAGGATTTACTGTTGAAGGAAATATACATAAGGTACAGGTGTTAACACATGCCGAAACTCCCGGATTAGGAACGAAAATGGCAGAAAGTCCTTTCAAAGATCAATTTGAAGGAAAAGATCCTCAAAGTTATAAACTATCTGTAAGCAAAGATGGAGGGGACGTAGATGCTATTACTGCTGCCACTATAAGCTCCAGAGCCTACTGCGATGCTATGCAAACAGCTTATAAAGTTGCTTTTAAAAATAAAGATACACACTAACACAGAATCAAAATAATTAAAGGGAAGAAAATATGAATCAATTACAAAATTTTACCAAAGGATTAATTAAAGAAAATCCCGTTTTTGTCTTGCTATTGGGAATGTGTCCGACTTTGGGTGTAACTACTTCTGCTATTAATGGACTGGGGATGGGATTAGCTACTTTGTGTGTTTTATGCTTATCTAACATCATCATCTCCTTGATAAAGTCAATCATCCCTGATAAAGTACGCATCCCTGCATTTATTGTGGTCATTGCATCATTGGTAACAATCGTTCAAATGTTTATGGAGGCTTTTGTTCCCTCTTTGTACGAAAGTCTGGGATTATTTATTCCTTTAATCGTCGTCAACTGTATTATACTTGGAAGAGCTGAGGCTTTTGCTTCTAAGAATAATATCTTTTCCTCTTTTATTGACGGATTGGGGATGGGACTAGGCTTTACATTAGCATTAACTATTTTAGGAGCAATACGAGAACTTTTGGGCGCTTATTCTATTTTTGGATTAAAACTTATCCAAACAGACGGCATCATTGTTTTTGTCTTGGCACCGGGTGCATTTCTTGCTCTTGGTTTTATTATCGCTTTCATTAATTCAATTAAAAAAACTGCATAAATAATATATTATGGAAATTATCATCATTATCGTAGGTGCAATTTTAGTAAATAATATTGTTTTAGCCCAATTCTTGGGAATTTGTCCTTTTTTAGGAGTATCTAACAAAATAAGTACTGCCATTGGCATGTCAGGAGCCGTTGTTTTCGTAATGACATTGGCAACCTTAGTAACATATATTATATACGCTTATTTGCTAATCCCTTTTGGTTTAGAATTTTTACAAACCATTTCTTTTATTTTAGTGATAGCTTCCCTTGTGCAAATGGTTGAAATTATATTAAAAAAAATATCACCCCCCCTATATCAAGCATTGGGTGTTTTTTTACCTTTAATTACAACAAATTGCGCTGTATTAGGGGTTGCAATTATCGTTGTTCAACAAAACTTTACTTTAGCAGGAGGATTGATTTTTTCTATAGCGTCTGCCATAGGATTCGGATTAGTATTGATAATTTTTGCCGGTTTACGCGAACAAATGGAATTGGTTGAAGTGCCAAAAGCAATGAAAGGTTCCCCCATCGCATTAATTACAGCAGGAATATTATCCCTTGCTTTCATGGGATTTGCCGGATTGGTTTAATGTTAATAAAAATAATATAAAATTTATATTGTTTTATATGTTATTTTTACTACTTTTGCACTTTCAAAAATAATTATTTTTTTTTTAATAAAAGTTCTTACTTACAAATTCTTAATAAAAATAATGAGTAAAAAAATTGTTGCATTTTGTTTATTTCTATATATTTTCACTTTCCCAACAGAAATAAAATCACAAGGCATAAAAGACCTGCGAATTAATGAAATCTTAGTGTATAATACCGACAATTATCAAGATAATTACGGAGAAAAAAGTGGTTGGTTTGAGATATACAATTCCGGGTATTCTACCATAAATATCGGAGGTTGCTTTTTAAGCAATGATCCTAAAAATCCTAAAAAATACCGTATTCCGAAAACAGGGGAACATATCTATTTAAAACCACAAAACCATTTGGTGTTTTTTGCTTATAACAACCCGACAAGAGGGGCTTTGCATGTTAATTTCTTCATAGATGACACAACCATACTCCCAAATGGGAAAATGTTTATCGGTATTTATGACCAAAGCGGGAAATTTTTAATTGATAGTATATATTACAACTTACAAGACCAAAAAGAAAATATTTCAATCGGCAAATTAGAAAACACTCACAGTTCTATATGGCAACCCATGAGAAGGACTACACCAAATGCTACGAATAACATTGATGATGTAAAAACTCGTTCGGAAATTTACGGTGAAAAAGATCCTTTCGGTGTTATTATCACTATCACATCCATGAGTGTCGTTTTTCTTTTGTTATTGCTTGTAGCGGTTTCTTTTAAATTTACCGGTAATTATTTCAAAAAACAAAACAAAGCAAAACAAGCACCGCCGAAAAAACAAACAAATACAACACCCCCAATACAAGCACAAAACACAAACGAAATAGCTGCAATTGCAATGGCTTTACATCTTTATATCAACGATAATTATCACGAAGAAGAAGCAACAGGTTTTCATATCCAAAGAGAATTAAATCAACATACTCCATGGGAAAATAAAACCCTTAATTTTAGAAAATATCCCAATAAAAAATAAAAGATTACATGAAAGAATATACTTTTAAAATAGACGGCACAGAGTATAAAGTTTCTGTAGAAGAAACCGAAAATGGAAAAGCAAACGTAGTGGTTAATGGCATGGCACATAGTATAGAAATGGAAAAAAAGCAAGCTCCACCCCCTATGCCGACTATTAAAAAAACAAGCCCTAAACCAACACAACCAACAGAGCAACCTAAAGTTAAAAGCGATAAAGAATATGCTATCAAAGCTCCACTTCCGGGCATCATTTTAGATGTTTTTGTTAAAGAAGGTGATTCTATAAAAGCCGGTCAAAAAATAATCCTCTTAGAAGCGATGAAAATGGAGAATAATATCGACTCTGACCGAGAAGGAATTGTTAAACAAATAAAAGTTCAAAAAGGTGATAGTGTTTACGAAGGTGATGTATTAATTTTAATCAGTTAAGAAAATGGATTTTTTAAACACAATATTAGAAAACATTCAACATTTTTTAACTTTTACAGGCTTTGCTAATGCAACGCCCGGACACGTGATAATGATTGCTGTAGGTTTGCTTTTTATATACCTTGGTATAGCAAAAAAGTGGGAGCCTATGCTTTTAATTCCGATTGGATTTGGTATATTGGTCGGAAACATCCCATTTACACCCGGACTCCAACTCGGCATTTATGAAGAAGGTTCTGTATTAAGTTATCTGTATTTGGGGGTAGTAAAAGGCTTTTATCCTCCATTGATATTTTTAGGCATCGGCGCCATGACCGATTTTTCAACATTAATATCTAATCCTAAGCTTATTTTAATAGGTGCGGCTGCACAATTTGGGATATTTGGCGCATATATATCGGCCACAGCTTTAGGTTTTAGTGCTGCCGAAGCAGGTGCAATCGGCATTATCGGTGGTGCCGATGGTCCAACCGCTATTTTCTTATCATCTAAATTAGCTCCGGATTTAATGGGTGCTATTGCTGTATCTGCCTATTCGTATATGGCATTGGTTCCTGTTATACAACAACCTATAATGAAACTGCTGACAACTAAAAAGGAACGATTAATCCGCATGAAACCACCAAGAACAGTTACTCAAACAGAAAAAATTATTTTCCCTGTTATTGGTTTATTACTCACAACCTTTTTAGTACCTTCGGGTTTGCCTTTACTTGGCATGTTATTTTTCGGTAATTTATTAAAGGAAAGTGGTGTTACCCGTCGATTAGCCAATACTGCGAGTAATTCTTTAATAGATATCGTTACTATTTTACTTGGTTTAACGGTAGGTGCATCTACACAAGCTACTTCTTTTCTAACTACCAATTCGGTATTAATATTCTGTTTAGGGGCTGCTTCTTTTGTCGTAGCAACATTTTCAGGCATATTATTCGTTAAATTTTTTAATTTATTCTTAAATAAAGACAATAAAATTAATCCATTAATTGGCAATGCCGGTGTATCTGCCGTTCCGGATGCCGCACGTGTTTCCCAAGAAGTTGGATTACATTACGATAAAACAAATCACTTATTAATGCACGCCATGGGTCCCAACGTAGCAGGAGTTATCGGTAGCGCTGTTGCTGCCGGTCTATTATTAGGTTTTCTAGGTTAATTAAATTGAATGAAATGAAAGTTAAACACATAGAACACATCGGCATAGCAGTAAAAAGTTTGGAAGAATCTATTCCCTATTATGAAAATGTATTAGGATTGAAATGTTATGCCATTGAAGAAGTAAAAGAACAAAAAGTTAAAACCGCTTTTTTTATGGTAGGTGAAACAAAAATCGAGCTCTTAGAATCTACCGACCCTGAAGGTCCCATTGGTAGTTTCATCGAAAAGAAAGGTGAAGGAGTACATCACATTGCTTTTGCAGTGGAAGATTTACAATCAGCTTTACATGAAGCTGAAGAAAAATCAATCCGCCTGATAGATAAACAAGCCCGCAAAGGTGCAGAAGGACTCAATATTGCGTTTCTTCATCCCAAATCTACCGGTGGTGTTTTAACAGAATTCTGTGAAAAACAAAAATTAATTAAATAAATGTAGCGTTTAATCAAAAAAAACTGAAGATATGTCATCAATGCAAGATAAAGTAAAAGAATTGTTAGAACTCAGAGTGAAAGCAAGACTTGGCGGTGGAGAAAAAAGAATAGAAAAACAACACAGTCAAGGCAAAATGACTGCTCGTGAGCGTATTTTAACACTTCTTGATGAAAATAGTTTTGAAGAATTAGATATGTTTGTTACACACCGCTGTACCAATTTCGGGATGGACAAAGAACACATCCTCTCTGATGGCGTTATTACAGGCTTTGGTACTATAAACAATCGATTGGTATATGTTTTTGCTCAAGATTTCACTACCTATGGAGGTTCTCTTTCTGAAACACAAGCAGCAAAAATATGTAAAGTCTTAGATATGGCAATGAAAATGGGAGCTCCCGTTATTGGCATCAACGATTCCGGTGGCGCTCGAATTCAAGAAGGGGTAACTAGTTTGGCAGGATATGCAGAAATCTTTCAACGTAATATTTTAGCCTCCGGTGTTGTTCCTCAGATATCAGCCATATTCGGACCTTGTGCCGGTGGAGCAGTATATTCCCCTGCCCTCACAGATTTTGTAATGATGGTTAAAAACACCAGTTATATGTTTTTAACCGGTCCTAAAGTAGTGAAAACCGTAACCGGAGAAGATGTAACTACTGAAGACCTCGGCGGTGCAAGTGTACATGCTGTTAAATCGGGTGTAGCCCATTTCACTGCTGAAAACGAAGAAGATGGATTAAGTATGATTCGTCACTTATTACGCTTTTTACCTTCCAATAACATGGAAACAGCTCCGGAAATAGAATGCACAGATCCTATCGAAAGAGTGGAAGATACTTTAAATGAAATTATCCCCGACAACCCCAATAAGCCTTATGAAATGAAAACAGTTATTTCAAACATCGTCGACAACGGTGAATTTTTCGAAGTAGCTCCTTTGTACGCAAAAAATATCATTGTGGGTTTTGCTCATATGGGAGGAATGTCTGTTGGGATAGTCGCCAATCAACCTTCACATATGGCCGGTGTATTGGACATTAATGCTTCTCGGAAAGCCGCTAGATTTGTGCGTTTTTGCGATGCTTTTAATATTCCTCTTGTAAGTTTAGTAGATGTTCCGGGCTTCTTACCGGGCACCGGTCAAGAGTATGGTGGGGTAATTGTCCACGGAGCCAAATTATTATATGCTTACGGCGAATCAACAGTTCCAAAAGTTACTGTAACCTTACGCAAATCTTACGGGGGAGCACATATTGTAATGAGTTGCAAACAACTCAGAGGAGACCTTAATTATGCATGGCCTACTGCCGAAATTGCAGTTATGGGCGCTGAAGGTGCTGTAGAAGTATTATATGCCAAAGAAATAAATGCTGAATCCGATCCTCAAAAGAAAATAGAAGCCATTACAGCGAAAAAAGAAGAATACAATGCATTATTCTGCAATCCATTTAAAGCAGCTCAATACGGCTATATCGATGAAATCATAGAACCTCGTAACACCCGCTACCGTATAATTAAGGCTTTACAATCCTTAAAAACAAAACATTTGGAAAATCCTGCTAAAAAACACGATAATTTACCTCTTTAGCAAAATTACGTTCTTAGTTTCATAATAACCGGATATATTATCCAATAATTAACCTAAAAGAGTCATGCACTCTTCGTAGAATTTTCGTTGGTCAATAGGAACAACTCCAACCGATTCACAAACCAATCCACCCGCTATATTGGATAGTTGTGCTATCATTTTGGGTGGAAAGCCATAAATATAAGCTAACGTTGCTATGCTGATAACCGTATCGCCCGCACCGGAGACATCGGCAATGCTTCGTATATGTGCGGGTATCCATTCACTTACATAATTCGATTTATCATGATAAGCTACCATCAACCCTTTATCCGATAAGGTTGTTAGTACCATTTTATGTTGATTGTTCTGCATGAAAACTTCCACGTAGGATGCCATATCTGCAAATGTCATACGATTTTTATCTAAGTCTAACCCGTTTATCAATTCTGAAAGATTAGGTTTAAACAAATTCACCCCTAAATAATTTGAAAAATTACGTTTTTTGGGATCCACAGCTACAGGGATAGATTTTGATTTTGCTAAGAGTATTACTTTTTCAATCAATAAAGGAGTAATACAGCCTTTATCGTAATCTTCAAAGATAATTGCATGAATAGTTTCTTTCTCAATTATCGACGCTATCAAACCGTATAATTTGAGAGTTTCTTCCTCCAAAATCGCTTCGTCTTTTTCTTCATCAATACGTACAATTTGCATTTTGTTTCCAATAACTCGGGTTTTTGTCGTGGTAGGTCTGTCATCCACAAACAACATTCCCTGTGTCGACATTTGATGCTCTTCCAGCCTATTAATAAATTCATAGCCTTTTACATCTTCTCCTATTACTCCACATAATATGGGTGTAGCTCCCATAGACTGTAGATTAATGGCTACATTGGCAGCACCCCCCATACACATTCTGCGTTCGCGTATATTTACCACAGGAACAGGAGCCTCCGGAGAAACACGTGTTACTTGACCTTGGATGTAACTATCCATCATCACATCTCCTATAACAAGAATGTTACTTCCTCGTATGCATGCTTCCCATGCTTGTAATTCTTTCTTATTAATTTTCATCTATTATCTTTCACTGTAAATTTTTGGCAAAAATATATAAATTTTAAGTATAAAATTACAATCTCCCTGTTTTTCTTGCATTAAATTACTTTTTAATACAAACTTACTAATTTTTTCATCAATCAATATAGTTTATCCATAAAAAGAAAAAAAACTAAGCAAATCCTTTGTAAATTAAAAAAAAATAACGAACTTTGCAAAAGCAAAATACATATATATATTATATTGTCTTTCATTGAAATACGCAATATCTATAAACATACATACATCATAAAGCATGAGAAAAATTAAAAACGCATTAATTACCGTCTACAACAAAGAAAAAATTTCAGAAATTGCCGCAACATTAACAAAATTAAATATTACGATTTATTCCACAGGAGGAACCTATGAATATTTACGTCAACAGAATGTTCCTGCGATTGAAATAGAATCACTTACCGGCTACCCTTCCATTTTTGGCGGCAGAGTAAAAACCTTACATCCCACAGTCATGGGAGGAATCTTATATCGTCGTGATAACGAAAAAGACATTGAACAGGCAGACTTCTATAAAATACCTCCTATCGATTTAATCATTGTGGATTTATATCCTTTTGAAGAAACACTACAAAAAACCGATGACCCTGCTGAAATCATAGAAAAAATTGATATCGGAGGCATATCATTGATCCGTGCTGCCGCAAAGAATTTCAATGATGTATTATGTGTTCCTTCCCGCGAATATTACCAAGATATTATTGACATATTGAAAAATGAAAAAGGGACAACAACCCAAGCCCAACGACAAGCATTTGCTACCAAATGCTTCAAGGTTTCTTCGCATTATGATACGGCCATTTATAATTACTTCTCAGGGACTACCGCCCTTCGCTATGGCGAAAATCCACATCAAAAAGCAAACTATTACGGCAACTTACATGAAATATTTGACAAACTAAACGGAAAAGAAATTTCCTATAATAATCTACTCGATATTGACGCTGCTGTTTCGTTAATGAGCGATTTAGGACCTTGCAGCTTCGCTATCATTAAACACAACAACGCATGCGGTGTTGCTCAACGAAATACCTTATTGGAAGCTTGGAATGCTGCTTTAGCAGGAGACCCTGTCTCTGCTTTCGGCGGTGTATTAATATGCAATGAATTGATAGATGTAGCTACTGCAGAAGAAATCAATAAACTTTTCTTCGAAATACTGATTGCCCCCGATTTTCAATCAGAGGCGTTGGAAGTATTAATGTCGAAAAAGAATCGTATCATCCTCAAGCAAAAACCCTTTGCCTTAACAAGCAAACAATACCGAAATATATTAAACGGGATTATCGAACAAGACAGAGACATTTCAATTGAAAACATAGATACCTTGACCTACCCTACCGATAAAAAACCCTCTAAAGAAGAACTGGATGATTTATTCTTTGCCAACAAATTAGTAAAACATACTAAATCCAATGCCATTGTCTTTGTGAAAAATCAACAATTACTGGCTTCAGGTATGGGACAAACTTCTCGCGTAGATTCCCTTCAACATGCTATTATGAAAGCCAAGCATTTTAATTTCGATTTAAAAGGTGCCGTTATGGCTTCGGATGCTTTTTTCCCCTTTAATGATTGCGTCGAATTAGCAGCAGAAGTCGGAATAAGTGCCATTATACAACCCGGAGGTTCCATTCGTGATAATGATTCCATTGAAGCTTGTAATAAAGCTAGTATTTCTATGATATTTACCGGAGTTCGTCATTTTAAACATTAATACAAATATATCGCAACAAAATATTCTTTTTTACGTATTAAGTAAAGATTAAAACATTAAAAACAATGGGATTATTTTCCTTCTTTACAAAAGAGATTGCAATTGACTTAGGCACTGCCAATACGCTCATTATACACAATGATAAGATAGTAATTGATGAACCTTCAATTATAGCTATCAATCGTACAACCAATAAATTAATGGCTGTTGGAACCAAGGCTTTGATGATGCAAGGAAGAACGCATGAAGACATCAAAGTAGTTCGACCTTTGAAAGATGGTGTTATCGCCGACTTCCAAGGTGTTGAGATGATGATTGTTGAATTTCTTCGCATGATGAATGCCAAACAAAAAAGCTTGTTTCCTCCTTCACTGAAAATGGTGGTATGTATTCCTTCCGGTATTACCGAAGTAGAAGAACGTGCCGTTCGAGATTCGGCAGAACAAGCCGGGGCTAAAGAAGTCAGACTTATCCATGAACCTATGGCTGCTGCTATCGGTATGGGGCTGGATGTGTTAGAGCCTACCGGAAACATGGTCATTGACATCGGTGGTGGTACCAGTGAAATTGCCGTTATTTCCTTGGGAGGTATCGTTAGCAATAAATCTATCAAAACAGCCGGCGATGAATTTAATCAAGATATTGAAGAATACATGCGCCGTGAACACAATATGTCGATAGGAAAACGCACTTCCGAACTTATTAAAATACATGTTGGGGCAGCACTTACCGATATTGAAAACCCACCGGATAGTTATGAAGTACGTGGTAGAGACTTACTTACCGGCATCCCGAAAGCCATCTATGTAACACATCAAGAAATTGCCATCGCCTTAGACAAATCCATTCAACAAATAGAAGTGGCTGTTTTGAATGCATTGGAAAACACTCCGCCTGAACTTTCTGCCGACATTTATAAATCAGGAATTTATCTTGCCGGAGGTGGTTCATTGCTCAGAGGCTTGGATAGACGCTTGCAGTTAAAAACCAAACTAAACGTCCACATAGGTGAAGATCCTTTACGTGCCGTTGTTAGAGGTACTGCTATTGCCTTGAAAAACTTCGATCGTTTCCCCTTCTTAATCAAATAGTGGAATTCGTATAAAATTCTTGTTCCTTGAATAAACAAATACTACGACTGGCTATTCCCAATATCATCACAACCATTACGGTTCCCCTATTGGGCATGGTCGATGTTGCCATTGTAGGGCATCTCGGCTCTGAACAATACTTAGGAGCTATTGCATTGGGCACCATGATTTTCAATCTTATTTATTGGAACTTCGGTTTTTTACGTATGGGTACCAGCGGATTTACAGCACAAGCCTATGGAGCCATCAACAAAGAAGAAATTATGCATATCTTCGGTAGAGCCATGAGCATTGCCCTTGCCGCCTCAGTTATACTTCTACTATTTCAATACCCTATTAAAACTCTTGCCTTGCTATTGGTACAAGGAAGTCAAGAAGTTGAATTTTATGCTGCTGTTTATTTCGACATTTGCATATGGGGAGCACCCGCCATTCTGGGCTTATATGTAATCAAAGGCTGGTTTATCGGTATGCAAAATGCCAAAACACCCATGTGGATAGCCATTCAAATCAATATTATCAATATTATTCTCAGTTTTTTATTTGTCTTTGGCTTTGGAATGAAAATCGAAGGAGTGGCTTTAGGCAGTGTTATTTCCCAATACCTTGGATTGATAACGGCGATGATATTATGGTTTGTTTATTACCGCCAATACACACGTTACTTTTCCTTAAAAAAAATTCTGGCTTTCGACAAAATGAAAGCTTTCTTTAAAGTCAATGCCGATATATTTTTACGCACCCTTTGTTTGATAGCCGTATTCACTTTTATTCCTGCCGAAGGAGCCAAAATGGGAGATAGAATATTAGCCATCAACATATTATTAATGCAATTTTTTACTTTATTTTCCTACATCATGGATGGTTTCGCCTATGCCGGCGAATCGCTCACGGGAAAATACGTTGGTGCTCGAAATAAAGCTTCTTTGCAATTATCTATCAACTACTTATTCCGTTGGGGTGCAGCATTAACCGCCTTTTTTATTCTACTGTATGCCTTTTTCGGAAAATACTTATTGGCCTTATTTACAGATAATATAGCTATTATCGAAGATGCCCGTGATTATTATTACTGGGTGTTGTTGGTACCAATAGCAGGCTTTGCCGCATTCTTGTGGGATGGCATCTTGATTGGCGCTACCAAAGTAAAAATTATGCGTAATGCAAGTTTTATTGCCACCTTCGCTTTTTTTGTCATGTTTTACCTCCTTGAAAACCTTATCGGCAACCATGCGCTATGGCTGGCTTTTGTATTATTTCTCCTCTTCAGAAGCCTTTTGCAAAGCATTTGGGGACCCAAAGCCATTTTTAAAAACTTACATACCTAAACACAACTTACTGTTAAGTATCATTAGTAAGAAAATAATACAAATGGTAACATCATAAACTAAATTAATATTTTATAAAACAACTCATTATTTAAAAATTAAATCTATGGCTATTATTTACACAACAAGAAAAAGAGCCCAGCCGGGTGTAAAAGGCGGTGGCAACATGAAGTACTATGCCGATATTGTTATCCAAGGCGTTGACAAAATAGACGATCTTATCAAAAGAATTGAAAAATCAACCACTTTTTCCGAACCCGATATTATAGGAATAGTTTATGCTTTAATTAATGAAATTGAAAATAGTTTATCCAATACCAAAGCTGTACATTTTGATAAATTAGTCACTTTTTATCCTCTGGTTCACAGTACGGGTTCCGATAACGAAGAACATTTGAATGAATCTAACATTATTTCAACTGACGTACGTGCAAATGTAAGTAAGAAATTAGTGAAAAAGCTGAATAATGTACCTTACCAAAAGGTAAAAAAAGGCAAGCATTAATAAATAACAAATTAGTAATTTTCATAAGAATAATTATGTTTTAATAATTACTTAACTATGTTCGTTTAAAAACTAAGCTTAGTTTCTCTTAACGGAAGGCTTGCTGTTTAGTAAAACTAAGCTTAGTTTTCATCGACGGAAGGCTTGTTGTTTGGTAAAACTAAGCTTAGTTTTCATAGGCGCATAACTATATAATGAAAAGAAGATAGCCTTGCAACTGTCATTAGGATGTTATGTAAGGTGCAAGTATAGGTTTTATGTTGTTATTTGTATTCGTTTTTTTATACTTTTGCAGTAATGTACACTCAGAAATTATTATTCACACATTATTATAACTCATGTTTTATAAAATAAAGTTTCTACGCATTTTCTTTTTCTTGCTATGCCTAATGACGACGGGAGGTTATTCCCAAACATCTACCGACAACACAGAACCTGCTGCAAGGAAAAACGAAAAATATAGTGGTGGCATGTTGGTACTTCAGGGCGGACTCATCTCCTATCACAACACAAATCAGCAACTCCAAAAATTCAGTTACGGTTTTGGAGGCATCTTGCGTTTGTATGTACATCCATACATCTGTGTAGGCATTTACGGAGGTACTCAAAAAATGAACTACTCCACCCAAGAAGCTAAAAGTTCCTATCTGCAAATAGGCTATGGAGGTCCTTTGATAGGAATGAGTACAAAGAAAAACAAATTTCGCTATTCCTGCCTGGTAAGTATAGGAGGCGGCAGCATTAAAAACTTGCATATCAACAAGCAATCGGAGAATACATTAATAGATGCATCCTTATATAAAATTCCCGTCTTTACCCTCTCCCCGCTTATAAGCGTAGATTATGCTATCAGTCCGAAAATAGCATTCACTTTACAAGCTACCTGCTTATTTGGCTTTAACAAAGAACAAAACACCCTCTATAACCCTTGTTTGCAAATGGGAATATTGTTTAGCCATTAATCTTTTTTTAACGCTTCGTGCTTTTTACCGAGTCCCGAATAATTTTTGTATAAAAAATCACACATATACCTTTCCCCCGTGTTTTGGCATTAGACTTTACATAAATTTTGTGTGTTTTTGCATCCGTAAAAACCGATACCCTAACCCAATGACACTATCAATAATGAGTAACACAAAAATATCCATTCGTTTCTTTGACGACCGCGAAGTACGTGCCATTTGGGATGAAGAAAGAGCCAAGTGGTTAGTGCTACACCCAGTTGAAGTTTCTTGCACCGGACGGGACACAATCCGGCACCGTCCATACCGCCAACCGTTACGCCCTCCCCACCCATCTCCCCAATCCTTATTTTCTCGGCACGAAAACAAGACACTTTTACCTTTTAACTCTTATCTTTTAACTCTTTTTTTAACCGCAGAGAACGCAAAGAATGCTACGCAAAGAACGCAGAGAGATATAGACAGCCTACACTTATTTTTCGGAACGAAAATGTCAATGCCTGAAATAGAATGACCACAAAATGCAAAAAAATGACAGAAAATAACACAGAAAAATTGACGTTATCCGAAAGGCGAAGAAGATCTTTTAGTGAAAGTTTTAA
>JAQVNO010000119.1 GCA_028703095.1 Bacteroidales bacterium | reverse complement strand
GGCTCGGACACTGTATGGGCATACACGCGCCGGGAAAAACCTATGATACACAGGATGCGCTGATCTGTATGCACAATCTTTTGCTTGCGCACGGCGAGGCAAGCAGCGCCATTCGCTATGCCGACCCACAGGCAAAAATTGGTCTTGCCTCTACCGGTATGCTCGCATATCCGCAAGCAGATACGAAAAAGGGCAGAGAAGCCGCCGCAAACGCCAGCTTTTGCATTAACGAGGATACATGGTCGTTTTCACACGCGTGGGTGCTCGACCCGATATTGCTGGGACAGTATCCGGAAGGAAAAGAGGATATTTTTCAGCGGTTTGCACAAAACGTGGACGAGAAGGAAATGGAACTGATCCATCAGCCGCTCGACATGCTGGGGATCAATGTCTATAATGGATTTTGTGTTGATGAAAACGCAAATGAGGTCGAAAGATATGCCGGTTTCCCGAGAAATTCCCTTAAATGGCCGGTAACCCCCGAGGTCATGCGCTACGGGATCGACGCGCTCTACGAACGGTATAAGGTTCCGATTTATATTACGGAAAACGGGCAGGGCTGCAATGACCGTATCTATCGCGACGGTAAGGTTCACGACGCCGATCGTATCGATTACATGGAAGGGCATCTTTCAGAGCTGGAAAAGGCGATTGCTGACGGGGCGGACGTGAGAGGTTATTTCCACTGGAGCTTGACGGATAATTTTGAATGGAACGCCGGATATGCCGACCGCTTTGGTCTGGTATTCATGGATTATCCCAGCGGAAGGCGCATTTTGAAGGACTCCGCTCTATGGTATAAGGCTTTTATCAAAGAGCATGATAATTTACGGTTAAATTAGAAAGCTAAAAATATTAATGAATTATTTTATTTGTGCTCATACGAATGCTAAAGCTAAACGAATCAATGGTAATACCAATCGTTTTATATCTAACAACTATGGGATAAGAGATAAAGATTTTGCTCTTTATAGAATCGCTCAATATTTTTCATAGCACTTTAAAAAAGATTTAACTCAATATCGGAATTTATACCGGACAATAAGGAAAAAAAATATAATTTTGCAGAAGAAAATATACATCTTTTTTTTATGGATTTATAGGAATCGATTTTTTAAGTAGAAAAACACTAAAGAGCAAACCATGGAAATGTTGGATTTTGTAATACGTTTGGGAGCGGCTGTTTTGGCAGGCATTTTAATTGGTGTTGAAAGGGAATGGCGATTGCGAAGTGCCGGATTATTAACGAATACTTTGGTCGCAGTAGGGGCATGTGTATATGTGATGGCATCCGATATATTAAGTAACGGCTCTACATTTACTGACCCCTCAAGAGTGTTAGGACAAATCGTTGCCGGGATAGGTTTTTTAGGTGCCGGTGTAATCATGAGAGATGGGGTAAATATACATGGATTAAATTCTGCAGCAACCATTTGGTGTTCTGCTGCGGTGGGGTCTTTAACAGGCTTCCATTTAATTGTTGAAGCTTTTATTGTAGCAGCTGTTATTGCAAGTCTAAATCTTTCTATCAGACCTATAGCTTCCTATATCAATAAAAAGTCTATCAAGAAAAATTATTATAGAAATGGCAGAATCATCAAACTGTATTTTTCTGAAAAAGATGAAGCGGGTTTACGAATCAAACTCATGGAGATATTACAAAATTATCCTACTTTACGATTGAAATCGTTTCAAGTACTCCAAACGACCGCTTTTATGTACGCAACAGAATTAAGTTGCGAAATAATATATGCAAGCAATGCCTTAGGCGATTTTGAACAATTTGTTTATGAGGCATCTAAAATACCTAATTTAATTAAAATTCAACAAGATTGCATTGTTGCGAATAATTAATATAACTTTATCTTTTTTATTGGGTTAACCTTCCTAATTGTTAATATAGGATGTAGTGATTATTCCCAGCATTGAGTTTCGGGATTGTATTTGTATTCTTTAATGTTTTTATTCTCACTATTGAGTAAATTACGTGCATCGGTTTTAAAAATATCCATCTTTATTTTTGGTTCTTCCGATTCGAAAAAATCCGGCATATTTTCATATTTTGATACAGCTAAGACTTTAAAAACTTGCTTGTTTTCTACCCATGGTTTATAAACCCATGTTAGATAATATCCGGCATCTTTGATTTGTACGATTCCATTTATTTTTTCCAGTTCAATACGTAGCATTGCTCCACCATCTGTATATTGTTTGCGTTGATTAGAAATAAAATTTCCTAAGGAATAAGCCACTAGCTTATCTTCTTCCCATTCCATTTTTTGAATCACATGTGGATGACCCCCAATGATTATATCAGCTCCGTTTTCTTTGCAAAAATCGTATAAATCTATTTGCGATTGATTAGGCTGACGCTGATATTCAATACCCCAATGCAGACATACGATGATTTTATCCACATTCATAGCTTTTGCTTTATTCAAATCGGCTTTTATGGAATCCTTATTAATGAGATTTACTATTGTGGGGGACGGAACAGCTATGCCATTTGTTCCGTACGTATAATTAAGCAAGGCAATGGATATGCCGTTTTGTTCAATTTTAAGAGGGTATTTGGTATGACGTTCATCCAAATTGCGAAATGTGCCCGTATGTACGATTTCAAGACTGTCAAGAACATTTAATGTTCGTAAAATGCCGTGTTTCCCTCTGTCGCAGGAATGGTTGTTGGCAGTGATAAAACAATCAATACCTGCATCTATGGAGGCAAAAACTACTTCATCGGGGGAACTGAAAGCAGGATAGCCTTTGTATGGTTTTCCTGCTAAAGTTACTTCCAAATTAGCAATTGTTATATCGCTCAGCTCACATATTTCTTTTACTGATGCGTAATTTATAGTATAATCATAGGTGCTGTCTTTTTCATTGAATGCAGCTTTAATTTGACCATCATGGCCCATGATGTCACCAAGAAAAAGTATGCTGAGTGTTGTATCTTGTGCCCACACAAAATGGGCACATAGCATACAGCATAGTATTAAAATGTATTTTTTTATAAATGAGTGAATCAAAAGAAGATGATATGTATATTATAATTTATTTTCAATTTTATACAACTAAGAAATCTTATTTTTTAGATTGGGATTTCAATTGTTCTAATTGTGTTTTGGCTTTGCTTATTTCTTCGTTTTTCTTCTTTAATTCATCTTCGTTTTTCTTCATGTCTTTATCTATTTTGTCTTTCTTTTTTTCTATCTTTTCCCCGCTTTTTTCAATCTTAGATTTTTCTTTCTCCAATTGAGTAATGTTATCGTTTATACATGCAATTTTTTGCTCTAATGCATATTGACCGGTGAATTCAAGGAATTCAAGTAAAAGGGTTTTGACATTCATGATTTCACTTGCATTCTCCTGTGAACTGACAAAATTTTCGTTTCCTTTACTTAGTAAAAAGTAAACATAGGTTTTTGCATTTTTCTTTTTCCCTTTTGAAATAACAGTGGTATACATGTCAAGGTTTTGTGTGCTTAATTTAGCAAAAGGTTGGTTCAGATAGGCATTGAATCCTTTCATGCCTGTTTTCTTCAAGCCGTTGTTTTCCATAAATTTTTCCATAGCCGAAGTAACAGTAGCTACATCCAAATCGGGAATTTCAAGACTTACGGCGTTTACCATTTTTTTATTAAACTCAACAGATTCTTCTTGTGGGGTTTGTGCAGTTAAGGTATATGTAAAAACTGCAAACAAACATGCGATTAAGATTAAAATTTTCTTTTTCATGGATAGATTTTTTTAATTTTTTAAATATTAATTTTGATAAAAATTATGCAAAGTTAAGCAAATTATGGAAAACAAAATGAGATTGTTTTAAAAAAAGTTAAACAAATTTCAAAAACTCACATAAATACCAGAATGTCATATCTAATCAATTTACAAATGAAAATCTAAACACAATGTCAAAAATTATCATTCATGATTTTTTTTGTGCAGCATGTTTTAGAACGTATGCAAGAAGTAAGGAAAAGTTTAGAAGAGTTCCAGCTGGTTTCGTAAAATCCCGTTTCCATTCGGACATTTCCCGTCCAATGTTTTAATATACAAATCGATAGAATCTTTAATAAGTTTTTTAACCGTTATGTTGTTTCTTTTTGCACACGATTCAATTTCTCGTCTTTTAGCAGCGGAAACTTTAAACGTATAATTATATGTCCACTTATTGGTTATGGGGTCTTTTTGCATATCGTTATTAGGTATTAATTTCCTTTCGTAATTTGGGCTAAAAATTCTCCTTCAGCAGCTATTTTATTATTTACATAGGCTTTCCCTTTCATATGGGCAAGGCCTCTTCGGATGGGTTCTAATAAAATCATTTCATAAATTAACGTATCACCAGGAGACACTTTGGCGCGAAATTTCACTTTATCAATGCCTAGAAAAAATGTTAAATAGTTTTCTGGATCAGGAACTTGATTTAAAACAAGTATGCCTCCTGTTTGCGCGAGTCCTTCAATGATTAAAACTCCCGGCATAACGGGTTCTTGAGGAAAATGCCCGTTGAAAAATTCTTCGTTTACGGTAGTGTTTTTAATGCCTACCACCCGTGTATCTGATAATTCAATGATTTTATCTATCAATAAAAAAGGAAAGCGGTGGGGGAGTTTGGTTTTGATTTCTTTACTCGTATAAATGGGTGTTTTTGTAATATCGAAAACGGGAATTTGTTCTTCTTTTTTGATTCGGTCCATTAATAAACGGGCGAATTGTGTATTGGTTGTATGTCCGGGATATTTAGCAATAATATGAGCCTTAAGCGATTGTTCTATTAATTTCAAATCACCGATTACATCCAATAATTTATGACGGGCAACTTCATTATCAAAATGTAAACTGATATTATTTAGAATTCCTGTGGTTTCAACTTTGATGTCATGACGGTTAAAGAATGTTGCTATCTGATGCATGTCTTTTTCGTCTAACATATTGTTAACATATACAATTGCATTTTCAACATCTCCGCCTTTGATTAAATTAGCTTGAATAAGGGGTAATATTTCATGCAAAAAACAAAATGTACGACTGGGAGCTATTTCTTTGGAAAAATCACGGATGTTTTGTATTTCAGCATATTGCATCCCAAGTACTTTGGTTTTATAATCTACTAACACGGAAACTTTAAACGTATCGCAAGGGATTGCTGTGATTTCAATCTCACTTTCGGGGTCTTTCCAATGTATCACTTCTTTTAATTCATATACTTTTTTTTCTGCTGCTTGTTCACAGATACCGGCTTGCTCTAATTTTTGAATATATTGTAATGCACTTCCGTCTAAGATAGGAATTTCTTCTCCATCAATTTCTATCAACACATTGTCAATTTCTAATCCGGCAAGTGATGCCATGACATGCTCAATGGTCTTAACCTTAACCCCTTGTTTATTGGAAATAACCGTTCCTCGTGTAGTTTCCGTAACTAATTCTGCAGAAGCAGGAATCAAATTTTCATTTTCTACATCCATACGTTTGAAAATAATTCCATGATTTACCTCTGCCGGACAGAAAGTGATAGTTACTTCTTTTCCGTTATGTAAACCTTTGCCTTTCAGGCTACATTTTGCTTTTAACGTTTGTTGTTTACTCATAATAGTATGATTACTTAAATATATTGATTGCAAAAGTATAAAAAAACACAAAGTTTCTATACCTTGAACGATTTAATTGTCAACAAAAGGTTGTGTATTATTTATCACATAACATATATTTAGTGTATGCTTACGATAAATAGTTGATAATAAGTTCAAGTGTGGAGTTAATGTCTATTTATTCTCAAAAAAAATAGCTATCCAGATACAGGGAGGAGAGGATGATGTATAAGTAACTTTATGTTTTTCATGTGCTTTTATCCATAAGGAATCTCCTTTTTGTAAAGATACCAAGTCTCCATTTTCATAGATGATGCTTGCTTTGCCTTGTAATAAAATCACAAATTCATCCGTCGGTTGATTGTACCATTCATTACTTGTTTGCCCAAAGGAAACGATGCGCTTAATAAGCACATTTTTA
>JAQVNO010000118.1 GCA_028703095.1 Bacteroidales bacterium | reverse complement strand
TTATTTTTTGTCGGAGTTCTGATAACGATCATTTCTTATGCTCAGAACGACAGCATCATCAAAAACGGCTACGTCACTATAGCAGTACTTGTAGTTGATTATTACACCTACCAGTTCGAAGGAGGCCATATCGCTTATTATTCCTGTCCCGATTGTCCCAAAGACAGCATTCCCTTTAGCATTCTTTACGAGCCTCCTGCTGATACCGGTTATATTATTTTTAAATTAGCCTCCTCAGAAGACAAAATTTTTCAGGTTTGCTATTACTGGAACTCAGAAGCAGAGATTTGCTACCCGGGCGAATTCAGTACGCAAGGATTGTTTGGTAATACTGACCAGGAAACAAAACATCCCGGAGATCTGAGATACATTGATTACAATGGCAAAGCCATCAGCGACGAAAACATGTTAAGCAGAGCCGATTCAGCCTGGCAAGCCATCGATTCTTTGGAAATAACGGCATTGTTTGCCGGGAAAGGTTTTAAATCAGCCGTTTACTTTTTTCCGCAATCAGATGTATTTTGGCCCCCGATAACTAAATGGATATTCTTTTTATATCACAATGCCCAACCAAATGCCCTTGAGCCCCATCACCTGACAAACATCCAAGCCCGGCTGTACCCCAACCCCCTCAAAGCTCATCAAAAACTAAATCTGAACCTGACAAAAACCAGCATCAGCCACTACCAATTCTACAACACCCTGGGACAATCAGTCCTCAAGGGCAAATTCCCCAACAGAAACCATCTCCATCAACTTGACCTCTCAAGCTTGAGCCCGGGACTGTATGTTTTACGCCTGGTGGATGAAGTAGGTAAGGAAGTGATGGTGGGGAGGGTGGTAGTGGAGTAAACGGCTGCGCTACTCTTGTACATCATCAAAGAATATTTCAACAACAAATTGTATATTTTCACAAAAATTGTTTTGTATTGTTGATGAATCATTATCTTTGTGCAACACCTTAGACAATACTTACTGGTAATGCTGTGAAACATTTCACTTCTAAGATATTGGTTATAAAGAAACTGTGTCGCTTTTCTGATGATTCTTTAGCTGGGGGTTGCGATTATTTTTTTAATAGTTGCTTAACGAGAAAAGATGGCGGCAATGGGCTTTTGGAATTGTTGCGTGACATTTTAGTAAATCAACAAAACATATATCTAAATATTTGTAA
This sequence comes from Bacteroidales bacterium, assembly GCA_028703095.1. Taxonomy (GTDB): domain Bacteria; phylum Bacteroidota; class Bacteroidia; order Bacteroidales; family WCHB1-69; genus UBA5266. The sequence continues at coordinate 4,868 of JAQVNO010000118.1, read as the reverse complement.
CATAAATAAAAATAGAATTCAATGTGTGACAACATTAAAGTTCATCGTTTTGAGAATATAGATCAATTCTTGAATATAGAGGTGGCTCCAATCAGCGGAGCATTTGTATATCGAGGAGTCAGTAATGATGGGTATGGGTTAATACCTTCCGTAGGACGTTGGAAAGGTCCAGAAGTATCAAGATACCATTTTGAAAAACAAATTTTTAATGATTTCAAAAAAAAGGCAATTGGATATTTAACTTATAATCCAAGTACAGATTGGGAATGGTTATTTTTAGCACAACATCATGGATTACCAACACGATTACTTGACTGGAGTACGAGCCCGATTATAGCACTTTTTTTTGCGCTCAATTCAGAATGCTCAAATGATTATGCATTGTATAGAGCCCAATTCTGTCAATCAATTTCATCTGAACCTGAAAAATTTATAGGTTCAGATCCGATGAGAGTTAATTCTACTGCTCAAGTTTACCCAAGCTTTGTGACACCACGAGCAGAAAGACAACACTCTATATTTTCTATTCAAGAGAATCCTTGGAAACCCCTTGAAGATAAAAATCCAATTGATAAATTTATTTTTCCTGCAGCAAGCAGAAGAGATGGGTTGAGAAAATTAAGCTATTATGGGATTACAAATTCGTTACTGTTTCCCGGGTTAGATAGTATTGCAAAAGATATTCTTTTTGAAAAAGATGTCCGTTTAAACTATTAAAAATGCCACACAACATCGGCTCAAACGCCATTTGCCAAGTCACGCTTTTTGCAGGGCAAAAAGACGCGCCTCCTGGCAAACAGGACGTTTAGCCATCCGTTGGCTGCAAGTGTAAAGAACCGACTGCGAAATGAATCAAAAATAGAGAAATAGAGAAATAGAGAAATAGAGAAATAGAGAAATGTATCTATCGAATTTAAAACTTTGGAATTTTAGAAAATTCGGTGCTGAGGGCGCAATAGACCCTAATAATCCGCATTTAGATTTAAACCTAACCAAAGGTTTGAATGTAATAATTGGCGAAAATGATTCGGGCAAAACTGCAATTATAGATGCCATAAAATTAGTTTTGAGGACACACAGCTACGATTACATAAGAGTTGATGACAAGGATTTTTTCAATGAATCAAATCGTTTTCGTATTGAATTAAAATTTGAAGATTTAAAACCTGAGGAAGCAAAAAACTTTACTGAATGGTTGGGCTGGACAGGCACTGGTGCAGATGCGAAACCATTTTTAAAACTTAATTATGACGTAAAAAGACAAGCAGATAAAATTATTCCAACTGATGTAAAAGCAGGTGTTGACGAAGAAGGATATTTGATTTCATCTGAAACGAAAGATTATTTTAAAGCAACCTATTTAAAACCTTTACGTGATGCAGAAAATGAATTAGTTGCCAAACGCAATTCACGATTATCACAAATTCTTTTAGGCGATGAAGCATTTAAAGGAAAAGAGAAAGATAACGATTTGGTAAAAATCTATTCAGGTTTAAAAGAGGAATTAGAAAATTATTTCAAAGGTGTCGATAATACAGGTCAACCCATAGCAACCGAAGGGAAACAGATAAAAGACAAAATTGACAACTACATTAAAAGTTTTTATAGCAAGAACAACGAAAGCGAATTCGAATCAACATCAACCGACATAAAAAGCATTCTTGAAAAACTTACTTTGACTCTGAAAGGCGAACCCAACCCGGGCTTAGGAACTTTGAATCGTTTATTTATGGCTGCGGAATTGCTTCACTTAACCAAATCAAATTGGACTGGCTTGCGTTTGGGGTTGGTTGAAGAATTAGAAGCACATTTACACCCACAAGCACAAATGCAAGTGATAGAAGTGTTTCAAAAACAAAAAGACATTCAACTTATTTTGACAACGCACAGCCCGAATTTGGCTTCTAAACTTAAACTTGAAAACTTAATTATTTGCAACAACGGAAAAGCTTTTCCAATGGGCGAAACATATACAAAGTTGGACAAGGACAATTACAAGTTCTTAGAAAAGTTTTTAGACACAACAAAAGCAAATTTGTTTTTTGCCAAAGGTGTTATTTTAGTTGAAGGGTGGGCTGAAGAAATTCTTTTACCGAGCATTGCAAAAGCAATCAACATTGACTTAACGGAAAATGGTGTTTCAATTGTAAATATAGGACATACTGGTTTTGACCATTACGCAAAAATTTACTTGCGACAAGCAGAGCCCAATATGAAAATTCCAGTTTCAGTAATTACAGATTCCGACATCAGGGAATACGAAAAGAACGAAAATGCTTTTATTAAGAGAGATGTAAACACTGTTCAACAAGAAACGCTGGCAAAATTAGCCTCGATTAATAGCAAATCTGAAAGTAACGTTCAATATTTTCCAGCACCAAATTGGACTTTGGAATATGCACTATTCAAATCAACAAGTTTAACTACACTATTGCAAAATGCTGCAAAAGCGATTCACACAGGAACAGATTGGAACACTGATTTTGAAAGAGCACTTGCGAAAAAATTAATAAACAAAACTTTGAAAAAAACGGATATTGCTTATCACATTGCAAACGCTATTGATGAAGATTTAGACAAAGAAGTACACACAATTCAAATTGTTGATGATGCTAATGACACTGTTAATTACCTCGTAAAAGCGATTAAATATGCCACAGGTAATTAACATATCAGATGAAGAAATTCAACATGCCGAACAATTGCTTTTACCTGCTGGTAAAACGTTTGATGATGATGGCAAATCGTTTATATGTAATTTCAACACAATAGATTTGCAAGCTGTTCCAGGTAGTGGAAAAACGACTGCGTTGCTCGCAAAATTGGTTATTTTGGAACATAAGCTTCCTTTTGCTGATAATTCAGGAGTTTTGGTATTATCACATACCAATGCAGCTATTGATGAAATAAAAGAGAAAATTCTAAAGCATTGCCCTAAACTCTTTTCCTATCCCAATTTTATAGGAACAATACAAAGTTTTGTTGATAAGTTTATGGCAATTCCCTTTTACATTCATAAGTGCAAGAAAAAGCCAAACAGAATAGACCACGAAATATACAATGAAGTTGCAACAAAACGATATAACAATCTTCCTAATTCAGCAGCAAAAACTTGGTTAAATAGGCAACATGACCCAAAGAGTCTATTCATTAATTTCCGTTTTGATATTGATTTAAACTTAACAAACGGAATGAATGGCTCAATAATTTTGAGAAGCGACAGTAATTCACAAACTTATAAAACCTTTAAAACAATAAAATCACAAATTCTACAATCAGGTGTTTTAAATTATGACGATGCGTATTTTTTAGCCGAATTGTATTTGAAAGAAATACCAAGTATCAAAACAATTTTGCAAAAACGCTTTGCTTTCGTATTTGTCGACGAAATGCAGGATATGGATACTCATCAATACAATCTACTTGAAAAGATATTTTACGATAGCGGAAATTCCTTGTCAAAAATTCAGAGAATTGGCGATAAAAACCAAGCAATTTATAATTCAGTAAAAGCACATGACGTTTGGGTTGACAGAACAGATATTTTAAGGTTAAACGGAAGTCAACGCCTAAGTAAACCAATTGCAAATGTTGTGAAAAAATTTGCTTTATACAGCGGTGTCGATTTTAATATTGTTGGTAAAAATGATTGTGATATAAAACCTTACATTTTAGTATTTGAAACGACAAATATTATAAATATCATTCCTTGTTTTGCTCACATCGTTAGAGAAAAAGGATTGACAAATTCAGAAAAACAAATCAAAGTTGTTTGTTGGAATACAGAATGGAAAGAAGATGAAGCAAGTCGAAACGATATAACCAAACTTCGCTTAGAAGATTATTATAACGGATTTAAAAAAGAAAAAGGTAAGCCCAATCAGGATTATGATAATTTGAAAAGTTATTTGTTGTATTACGAGAAAAAGCTAACATTGGAACCTTTGCGAAAAAATATTTTAAACGCTTTTCTAAAAATATTGCGTTTAGAAAACATCAGAACTGATGATGAAAGACCATACACAAAAAAGAAACTAATTGACTTTATTCATGAAAAAGACCTTCAAAAATATGACGAGTTTAATTTGAATCTTTACACATGGTCAATCGGAATAATCCAAGAAAAAACAAATGAAGTTTGGAATGATATAAAAACATATGTTCCAACTTTACTTGAAATGTTTGAAAAAACAATATCAGAAAGTCGGGATTTTATTAATAGCGACAATGCTGCTATTCCTAATGAAAATACAGATGTTTTAACGACAACCAACATTTATAAAGAAAATGAACTTGAAATTGAAATTACGAGCGTTCACGCAGTAAAAGGACAAACACATTGTGCTACATTGTATTTAGAATCATATTTTCAGCAAGATGGAAGAGGAGCAAATGCAAAATCTTATGAATCACAAAGGTTACAAAACCAGTTTTTAGGAACGCAAATACAGTCAAACATTGGCGATAGAGTTAAACAATCTACGAAAATGGCATACGTTGGTTTTTCACGTCCAACAGACTTGCTTTGTGTAGCTGTACATAAAGACAGGTTTGACAATTTCCTGAGTGAAATAGACAGAGAAGTTTGGGAAGTTGTTGAAGTAACAAATAATGAAGAATAAAATAATAAGAAAGACACCTGCAGCCAACATTTTGTATTAGTAATGGCAGGAAAAGTACTAAATATCAAGGTTTGTATCCCGCTCAAACTGCGTAGCGGTTTGACAGAAAACCAAACCTCACAAAATAACCGCAATTTTACCAACTCTCTCGTTCTAAATTGTTACTTTTGAGTTTTTATCAAAAATGGTAGAATTTCATAAAAAAGAAAAAATAGATATCGCAATGAATTATGAGAAAGCATAATC
>JAQVNO010000029.1 GCA_028703095.1 Bacteroidales bacterium | reverse complement strand
GCAGAGGTTTTACGCAAAGAACGCAGAGAGATACACACAGCCTACCCATATTTTTTCGGAACGAAAAAAATCTCGGCACTCGAGACACGGCACTCGCGACGTTTTTGTCAGCTATCAGTTTTTTAGCTCCTTGCATCATTCATCAAATGAAGATGGGAGATGATTAAAATGACATTGGGATGTCTTTCAAAAGTTCTCGCCGAAAGTCAAAATAGTTCTCGCCGGAACTCTAAGCACTTCCCGCCGAAAGTTTATTACGAGCTCCCATGCTCGTTGAAACGAGATTGTAATCTCAGTCGAACGAGTTGGGGACGTCCTTTTCACAAGTTGGGGACGACATCAATACAAGCTTGGGAACTCATAAACACACATTCGATAATTGGGATTAATTTGCCCGATACTTTCAAGAGATTCTGAGCGAAGCGAAGAATCTGCCCCCTTACGAATGCAGTATACAAACCCTTTTTTAATTCTTAATTTTTAATTTTTAATTGATTTCAGCACACTGGACTCGGGACAAGACACTTTACTCCCTTCCCGTTCTTTAATAAAGTTCTTTAATTTCTTTGCGGAGAAAATTAAGGGCGAGGTCGGAAGGTTGGGGGTCGATATCAACGGCTAATTCAATGATTTTACTTGCCAATTCCTTGCCGCTTGCATCGGCAGTTAATTGTCCGGCAGCAAGATTGATTATTTTAATGGTTTCTTCTTTGGCTTTCTTGGTTGCTTCCCATAAAGCTGAGGAGATATATACTTGTTGGGAAAGATTGTGTTCAAACTCGCTGCGAATGGAAGTTACCAACACAGTTTGATATTGAGAAGCATTCATGTTGTGAGTTATATTTCGCAATAAAATGCTTTCGGGTTTGATGCGTTCCAAGAACAAGGCTATACGTTCATACGATTGCAAACGTATGGGAGTAATGACTTTTTGAGAATTATGTTTCAACTCCAATACTTGTTTTTTTAATTCTTTTTCAAACGTTAATTTAATAGCATAATATGCCGTTAATGCGACAATGAGAGCCGGAATGCTGATTTGTAATATATTCCAAAGTATTTCCATCGTATTATTTTTTTAAGAAATTCGTAATTTTCGTTGAAAACGTAAAATAATTAGGTGTTGAAGCCAAATTATTATGCACGCGAGCATACTGCACATTGATATGATGTATATGCAAGGACAAGCCATAGGAAAATCCAACAAAGCCTTTCCTTTCAATAGATTTCATCTCTTGACGGGTATTATGATTGTAAGCAAATTGCAAGGAGAAATATTTCGAAGGAAGTATTTCCACTCCTACTATAAAATGCCGGAACAGGTTATTGGCAAATTGTTGGAAAGTAGTCTTTTGTTTAACACCCCCTGAGACAACATCCACTTCATCGAAAGGATTTGTAGGGTCCTTATAATCCATATTCCAGGTGTATAAATGATGAAACGTAATATTATAGCGTATAGGAGCATGTTTCAATCGTTGGGAAAAACCCAATTGAAGATCAAAAGGTAGTTTTTCTCTTAAATCAGTATATGTTACTATTTGAGAACCGATATTACTTGCCAACAGGGTCAGGCAGAGATTGTTTTTCGCATTGTAATACGAAGCGGACACATCGGCAGCTATGCCGGTAGAAAAATAAGATTCGTAAGATGAAAATATCCATTTTAGGTTCATTCCCATAGATAGTGTACTATCGACCAATTCCTTTCCATATCCTGCGATAATGGCAAAATCGCCGGCAGAGAATTTCCCGGTTTCATTGCCGTAGGAATCAAATCCGTCGAATGTGCCATAGGATAAAAATTCAAAAGCAAAATTAAAGGTTCCGACTTTTTTAAAATGATGGATATAATTCAAGTGTCCATAGGCAGCATCCATAAAATAATCCACACAATTAAAAGCAATGCCTTGATGCATATCAGGGTGTAACAAAGCCGGGTTCATAATCATTAGGGAAGGGTCGTTGATATCATACACGGAATATAATTTATTCCCCATGGCAGCAACACGAGCAGAAACAGGCAAATTCAGAAAATTATAGACCGTAGTACCTCCTGTCTGGGCAAGCAGCAGATGACTACAACCGACTATAAAAAAAATAAATAGATGCCTTTTCATACGAAAAAAAAACGAATCTCTATTCGGTTTTATTGTTTACCTACATAGAGATTCGTCATAATATATTATAAAAGGATTTACTCAACGGGCAAAGGTCTATCCACCTGCTCTTTCCATGGGAGCCCATACATATTGAGCATTTCCATGAAAGGATCAGGATTAAACTCTTCGACATTAAAGACACCCTTTCCACTCCATTTTCCGGTTAATACCATCATGGCACCAATCATGGCAGGCACTCCTGTTGTATAAGAAACGGCTTGTGCGCCGCATTCTTTATAGACTTCCGCATGATTGCAATTATTCCACACATAATAGGTGGTTTCTTTACCGTCTTTAATACCTTTGATTTGACATCCAATAGAGGTTTCGCCTTTGTAATTTTCGCCCAATGAAGAAGGTTCGGGAAGCACTGCTTTTAAAAACTGCAAAGGAACTATTTCTTTCCCTTCGTAAAGAATGGGTTTGATGCTGGTCATGCCGATTTCTTGTAATACATTCAGCACATTGATATACTTTTGTCCGAAAGTCATCCAAAAGCGAGCCCGTTTGAATGTCGGGAAATTCTTTACCAGAGATTCCAATTCTTCATGATACAAAAGATAGGATTCTCGTGCTCCTATATTGGGATATACTATAGGTTTATGAATTTCCAGCGGTTCTGTTTCTATCCATTCACCGTTTTTCCAATAGCGACCTTTTTGCGTGATTTCGCGAATATTTATTTCGGGATTAAAATTGGTAGCAAAAGCTTTCCCATGATCACCGGCATTGCAATCGACAATATCAAGAAAATGCATTTCGTCGAAATAATGTTTAGCAGCATAGGCAGTAAACACACCGGTAACACCCGGGTCGAAGCCACAACCTAAGACAGCCATGATACCGGCTTCTTTAAATCTTTCCTGATAAGCCCATTGCCATTTGTATTCAAATTTAGCCACGTCTTTAGGCTCATAATTCGCCGTATCCAAATAATTGGTTTTGGTGGCAAGACAAGCATCCATAATGGTTAAATCCTGATAAGGAAGCGCTACATTAATAACGATATCCGGTTTAAAATCATTTATCAAGGCTATCAATTCCGGCACATTATCAGCGTCAACTCTGGCTGTTTGTATGCGATTATTTCCAATGGAAGCAGCTATTTTATCACATTTAGATTTTGTTCTGCTTGCCAACATAATATCACCAAAGACTTCCGGAACACTCGCACATTTAAACGTTACAACAGCTCCTACCCCTCCGGCTCCAATAATTAATACTTTACTTCTTCCCATATTATATTTTTTTATATCTTTGCTGCAAAATTATACATTTATCTTTAATAAGTGATATATTCATCTGTAATAATTTCAGATTACTAACAATTAACAATTTATAAAAGAAAAAAGATTTTTATTTTTGGATTTTATATCGCTGATGGCACATTAAAATTATAATTTTTTTCACAAAATCATTCCTTTTTAACTCAAAAACTTTAAGAAAACATATTTATGGAGTATAATACAACCAAAGAAAAAATAACTACGAAAGAATACGGAAGACATGTACAAGCCATGGTAAAGTATTTGTTATCAATAGAAGATAGGGATTTACGAACGCAACAAGCCAAAGCGACGATACGAACCATGTCTTGTTTCTCTCCCGGCACAAAAGACACTCCCGATTATTGGCAGAAGCTATGGGATCATTTATTTATCATCTCTGATTTTCAATTAGATGTCGACTGCCCCTTTCCAATACCGGAAACTAATGTTATCATTGCCAAGCCTTCAAGGGTAGCCTATCAAAAAAATAGAATTATATTTCCCCCTTACGGAAAACACATAGAGGACATCATTAAAAGTGTAGCGGAAGAACCCGATTCCGAAGAAAAAAATGTATGTGTAGAAAACATCGCCATACATTTGAAAAAACAATACCTGATTTGGAATCGTGATTCTGTAAATGACGATTTGATTGTAGAACAATTAAATACTCTCTCCGAAGGCAGATTAAAATTAAGAGAAAGTTTCCAATTCCCTACTACCAAAGAATTATTGGAACAAATGCCGGCACCTAAAATTCAAGCAAAGAAAAACAACCAGCCGAAGAAGAAAAAGAAAAAGAACAACAACAATAACAACAATAATAATAACAATAATAATAAAAGGTAAATTAATTTTTATTCCAATAATCCGAAAATGAAAGAATCCAAAACGAAATGTTTAATTATAGGTTCCGGACCTGCCGGTTACACTGCAGGCATTTACAGTTCACGTGCAAACATGAAGCCCATTTTGTACGAAGGCATACAGCCCGGAGGTCAATTAACGATAACTACTTTGGTTGAGAATTTTCCCGGCTACCCTGAAGGCAAAAACGGAGTGGAATTGATGGAAGATTTACGCAATCAAGCATTAAAATTCGGACTTGATGCCCGCAGAGGAGAAATCATTGAAGTTGATTTTTCAAAACGACCTTTCATCTGTAAAAGTGATGATGGCGAAACAATAATAGCTGATACTGTTATCATTGCTACAGGTGCTACGGCTCGATGGTTGGGATTACCCTCTGAAGCTACCTATAACGGCTTTGGCGTCTCTACCTGTGCCACTTGCGATGGTTTTTTCTATCGCAACAAGGTAGTTGCTGTTATTGGCGGAGGAGATACCGCTGCCGAAGAAGCCATTTATTTATCGAAGTTATGCTCTAAAGTATACCTTGTCCACCGTCGCGACCAATTAAGAGCCAGCAAAGTAATGCAAGATAGAGTGTTGAATTCCCCCAACATAGAAATGGTATGGAATCATATCCCGATTGAAATTCTGGGTGAAAGCAAGGGCTTTTCAAAAAATGTAACAGCTATCAAGGTCGAAAACACAAAAACAAAGGAACAAAAAGACATACCTCTGGATGGCATTTTCGTTGCTATTGGTCATCATCCGAATACGGAAGTTTTTGAAGGACAACTGGCTTTGGATGAAGAGAAATACATCATTACAGAGCTCGGCACTACTAAAACCAGTGTAGAAGGTGTTTTTGCCGCAGGAGACGTACAAGACCACCACTATAAACAAGCCATCACAGCAGCAGCCTGCGGTTGTAAAGCTGCCATTGATGCAGAGCGTTTTCTGCAATAAAGAAATATTTTAACTTTCCCGTTTTTTTATTCTCTCATGCATAGGGATTTATAATCACACCATGTGCAGTGATTCGTTTCTGTCGTTTGAGAAAAGCGCTTCGTTTCGTCAAAAATACCCTTGATGAGTTCTTTCAATTGTATTCCAAAAGCATCAAACAAAGAAGGAGTTAAAAGCTTTTCATTATTCACTTGTAGGTAAAGAAGCTGTCGAATGTTACGAAACGAAATAATTTGTGCCATCAGCGGACTTTGACCCGTTTCAAGATAATAAATGTAAGCGTAAGCCATCAACTGAAAGGCTTTGGGATACTTTCCGGAAAATAAGTCTTCTATTTGTTTAATCTTAAGGTCTTTATCGTCTACACTGCCGGTTTTATAATCCAAGACCCTTACTACTCCATCAACATTATCTAATCTGTCGATAATGCCTTTTAAGACTATCTTTGGGGGACGGTCGTTGACTGTTAGAAATAAATTTTGATAATATTTTTGTTCAGAACCGAGAATATCAGAAATTTCATTATTAGCTATCTGTTCTTTAAAATAATTAAGATAATCCATAATGTATTTAACCGTAATCTTATACACCAGATGATTTTTTTCAAACATAAAATCTTCTTTTGTTAAATCCATAGTGGTAACTGATTTATCACACAAGGTATCCATTACCAATTTTTCTATTAACTCATGTGTAAAATGTATGGTTTTCCCATCTATATTGTTAATTATCTGTTCCAATATTTTATGAATCACACTCCCTATCACATTAGCTTGTAAATCCTCAGAAATAGATTTCTCTTCGGCAAGAGCGAGCACATCGTGTAAGTAGAATTGCAACTCACAATTTAAATACCTATTGAGCATAGAAGGAGAAAAATTGGGAATTGCTAAGAGTTTGTTCATAATATCTGCTGTTTTTTGAACACAAATACTATTTTTCGATGTAAAATGTATGGGGGGATAACTACGTATAGAATCTTCGATATGTATATGGTCAAACATTTTCCATTCCGATTGAATTTGCTTGATAAATCTACTCTTTTCAGCTTTACCGTCTTGATTATCTAAATCATATAAAAGGAACACCCTTTTTGCTCTTTGCAATAATCTGTAAAAATGATAAGAAAAAATAGCCTCTCCCTTGGCATAGGTCGGAATCTTATAATGCAATCTAACATCATACGGGATAAATGATTGCCCATGTTTTCCCGCAGGAAGTACCCCTTCGTTTAATGAAAGAATAATGACATTATCAAAATCCAAGGTGCGGGTTTCCAACATTCCCATTAGTTGTAGGTGATTGAAAGTATCGCTCTTAAACGAAAGAGAAAGCGATGATACAAAATAATCAAAAAGCATACGGAAGGATTTAATATTTTCGTTTTCAATCTGCTTGCAAACCGATAATAAATGGGACAAATTATCGGAAAGCAATCGTATGATTTCTTTATCATTCTCCGCAATAGAAAAATGATTAAGGAGTTTTAAAAAATCATCCAAGTATTGTACAAGCTTGGGTGCATCCATCGTTTCATCAAAGAAACTTAAAAGAAGTTCTTTGAGAGAAGCAGGCAACGCTTGACACAAAACGTTTAATTCATTTTTTGAATAGAATAATTTTCCTTTATTAATAAATGTTGAAAGAAAATGTGTGGGGTTAATGGATGCTGATACTAAAACACTTTGTATATACGAACTCGTAAAAAAAGCATACAGGTCTTTATGATATAGGCGATGGCTGTTTAATTTCTGTTTGTTTTCGATTGTTATAAAATATTGATTCAATAGTTTGTATACCTCGCTATTCCGAATCGGAAGCCCCATGGTGATGTTAGTATCTGTTACGTCCATGGAATATACAACAGGCAACAACAAGCTCTCATCGGCTAGTACTATGGCTGTATTTTCCTTCCCATCGAGCGTTACATCCTTTATAATTTCTTGTAGATACGTTGCTTGAAGGCATTTTTGAGGAAAGCCGACAATGTTCACATTTTTAGGAATCGTTTCTATATACTTCCCGACAAACTGCAAACTTTCTAAATGGAAATCATTTTTTATTTGTCGAAGAAATTGACCGGCTTCATGATTGTTATTATTCATATACCACTCATCGGCATCGACATAAAAATCTGCTTTTTTATCATTAATCAAATACTTGACGATTTCATATTCGCTGTTTTGCAATGCATTGAAGCCAATGAAAACATATTTTTTATAGGGGAATAATTTGCTAATATATTCTTTGTTTTCAAAGGCTTTACGATAAATCAAGCCTTGATACGCTTTTTTTTCTTGCAGTAAAACTTGACTCAGCCGTTCATAATATGTATATAATTGTTTGAAAAAGTTTAAATAATAACGTTGGCAGGCACTTAATTCTTCCTCCGTTTTCCCGAAATAACTCAATGATTTAATACTTGACAAATCGGAAAAGACATGTGCAGGCGTAGCAAGCGACAAATCTATCTCGTTAAAATCTTGCAATATCACTTGTGCTTTAGGAGCAAAATCATAAAAGGCTTCTGTTTCTGATGTGTTTATTTCTTTATGAATAAGGAATAATTTAATAATCAACTCCTCAGGGCTGATGGGAGACAATCCGGAGATGGTTTGCATAAACTGCTCAATTGAAAAAAAATCGGGCGACAGAAAGGTTTTCCCGACTTCTGAAACCAAATAATGTTTAAGATGAACAATACCTCTGTTTGTAGGCATAACAATACATATATCTGCCAGGCATTCTTTATACGTATTATGTAAAACCCCTGCTATTTCAGACAAGAAACTCTTTTGTTCAAGCATTCTCAGTTATTAATTGATTATGTATTATTCTTTCAACCATTTATCCAGCCAATTGAGAAATTCTCTCTGCCAAATGATAGCATTTTGTGGTTTAACCACAAAGTGCGTTTCGCGAGGGAAAAACAAAAATCTACTTGGAATGCCTTGCAGCTGAGCAGCATTAAAAGCTTCCATGGCTTGAGTATACGGAATGCGAAAATCATTTCCTCCGTGAATGATTAAAATGGGGGCATCCCAGTTTTTAACAAATTTATGAGGGGAAACATCGTATACTTTTTTCGTATGAGGTTCCCAGTAAGGACCTGTTAAATCGTGATTGGCAAAAAACATTTCTTCGGTGGTTCCATACCAACTTTCCAAATTAAACATTCCACAATGTGCAATGAATGCTTTGAATCTTTTTTCATGGTTGCCGGCAAGCCAATACACGGAAAAGCCTCCATAACTTGCACCCACACAACCTAATCTCGTCCTATCCACATAGGGTTCTTTGGCTATTTCATCGATAGCACTTAGATAATCTTTCATGTTTTGTCCGCCATAATCACCACTTATTTGCGCATTCCACTCCTCTCCGAAAGTAGGCAAGCCTCTGCGATTGGGAGCTACGATGACATATCCACGAGAAGCCATCATTTGAAAATTCCAACGATAAGAAAAAAATTGACTTACCGCTTGCTGTGGTCCCCCTTGGCAGTACAATACGGCCGGGTACCTTTTAGTGGGCTGAAAATTGGGAGGTAAGATTACCCATACCAACATTTTTTTATTATCACTTGTTGTTATCCATCGCTCTTGAACCTGAATAGAAGCTACTTCCTTTAAAATTTCTTCATTAATAGTTGTTAATCGGGTTTGCGTTCCATTCTTTATATCAATACTGAAAATATCGGCGGGCTCAATCATGGATTCTCTCATCCCAATCAAGGTGCTTTTACCTGCTGTAGACACACTCTTATAATCGTGTATTCCTTGCGTGAGTTGTTTGATCTCTTTCTTCTTAATATCCAATTGAAAAAGTTGATAAGTGGCGTGAATGCCGCTGATAAAATAGATATATTTGCTGTCGGCGCTAAACACAAAATTCGTTGCACTTTCCTCAAAGTGAAAAGAGTAATCTTTTGTTGTAATATTTTGCAAATCATGCAACATAATACGTAATTTATCCGATTCATAGCCGGGGGTTTGCATGCTAGCCCATACCAAATACTTGCTATCGGGAGAAAATACGGGATGAATATCATATCCTTTATTAGCTTCGGAAAGATTGAGCGTGGTTTTACCGACTAAATCATAGAGGTAAATATCCGAATTCGTACTCGTTGCATATTCTTTGCCTTGTTGTTTTTTACACGCATACACAATTTTTTTTCCATCGGGGCTGAAACCGATATCTGCCATATCGCCCCCCGGAAACATGGGCGCATCAAAGGGCTCGCCCTTCATGATATCAATAGCAGTTGTCATATCGGGATAATTAGCTATAAAAATATGACTATAATCACTGTCTTCCCACCTATTCCAGTGTCGATACATCAAATCATCTATAATCAATACATTTGACATGGGGAGATCAGGATATAGATTATCTGTATTTTTATTGACTCTTACTTCTTGTGTATAGAGCAAATGTTTTAAATCCGGACTATACATAAAACCGGATACTTCTCCATCTATTTGAGAAAGTTGTTTTTTATCCGACCCGTCCGGATTCATTTCCCAAATTTGATTTTCAAAGATATAGCCTATTTTTTTTCCATCGGGTCTCCAAATCGGACTTTGTTCACTAAGCGGAGTATCGGTAATTTTTATCATCTTTCCGCCTTTTACCGGAAGTGTATAAAGATCGATATTCCCTTTATTGCTTTCTAAATCATAATACGTAATTGAAAATAAAAGCGTTTGATTATCCGGTGATACGCTTACGTTATTCAATCTTCCCAATTGCCATAAAAGTTCGGGAGTATATATCTTCGTTTTTTCTTGTGCTTGCATGATTAAGATAAAATTAAATAAGAGAATAATGGTTAAGAAATTTTTTAAATTTTTCATAAGATTTATTGATTTTAAAATGACACATCGTTATTGTTGAGTTTAGATAATAGTAGTTTTTCTGCATACAATACATCGGAAGGATAGGTCAATTTAATATGCGAAACATCTCCTTCAACGATGGCTATCTTTTCAGACTTTAAATAGTTAAAAACAACAGCACTATCGTCGGTTGCATTAAAATTTGAATCCTTTAAAGCCAATTCAAAAGCCTGCTGTAAGACTGAAAGTTTAAATGCTTGTGGTGTTTGTACATTCCACAAAGCAGAACGGTCGAGAATACCATTCACAATATTATTTTCGGATGATTGTACGATGGTATCGGTAGTTTTTACAGCAAGTGTAGCAGCATTGTAGGTATGTAAAGCTGATAATACATCACTAATCATTTGTTGAGTAATCATAGGTCTAACTCCATCATGCAAAATAATATTGGCTTCTTTATAGGTTTTATACGCAGAAAGCACAGCAAGTGTCGAATGAGAGCGTTCTTTACCTCCTGCCACAATTTTTTGAAGTTTTGAATAATTTTGTTTATATTTTTCGCATGTTGAAATATACATAGAAGGGACAACAATGACAATTTCATCAATCAATGGATGTTGTTGAAATGCTTTTATGGAATATTCAATAAGTGTTTTACCGGCAAGGAACATAAACTGTTTGGGGATATCCCCTCCAAAACGAACTCCGGTTCCACCTGCTAAAATTGCTGCAATATTCATAATATTTCGTGTATGTATTATTTATATGAACTTATTATCGTTTATTCTATTATTTCACCACTAAGTTTTAATTCAGGTATGACTGCAAAATAGATGGAAGCTTTACGTCTATGACTTGAATAATATGACATAAACACAGTTCCATCTATAAGAAGAGCATCTGAATAGGAACAATCACCCCGACCGGGTAGTTGCAATACAGGGTGCAAGCTATTATCTTCTTGAAGGACAAACATCATCATCCTATTCCCTTTTTCAGAAATATATCTTGATGAAATTATTTTTTTATTATTTGAAATCCTTAAGATATCCGGACCTCCCAATTCATACCCGCAATCTGTCCACTGCCAATCTCGGTAAGGGGGATTACTGATGCCTATCAAACCATTAATATTTCTTGCTCTTCGGATAATCGCTGTAATCATTCCATCTTCGTCAAAACACAAATCTGCCTCACTGGGAGAACCTTGTAAATTGAAATCTTGAATAATCTCATAATAGATTCCATCGGATGATTTCACCAAACAGAATTTATCTCCATACACAAAACCGTAAGCTGTATCCTTATACCAATGTATTTTCCACAACCATTTTCTATTTGCCTCATAATTTACTTGTATTGGAACAGCTTCGCTAAAAAGGCTGTCTTTTGACGCAAAAGCAACATGAGAACAGATAGATAGGGTTGCGTTATTTTGATGCACGGAAGCCCCCATCAAAAGCATTAATTTACCGTCAGGAGTAATAGAGAGCATCGCATCTCGAAAATCTAATCCTTCTTTTGCGACTACATCAAATGTTTTCCATTTTTTTCCATTTTCTGATTTCAAAATACGTATTACCCCATTATCATTCCCATTTTTATCTACATGTTTTTGGGCTTCACGAAAGCCGCAATAAAAACTGCCTTCGTAATGAACTAATCCCGTAAAGGCTGCATGTGAGGATTTATTCCATATTCTTTTTACTTTTACATTTTGATTGTATCCATCCATACCTATTCCTAGAAAAAGCACTAATAAAAATACTGTTAGAAAACTGTTTTTTACTTTACCCATTATTCTTTTATCGATTTATTTTTTTCTTTTAAATATGCCTCATGCAAATGATAATATTTTTTCATAAACAGTATATATAGAATCGCCATTGCAATCACAACGACAAGCAAATACATATATTTATATCTTTCGGGGATCCCTATGGCTCCAAGAGAAATCAACAGCTGAAGCCCCATATAAATCAAGGAAACATACACATGAGGAATGCGCAATTCGTTTGCCATTAACTGATAGACATGTTTGCGATGTGCATCGGTAATGTCCTCATGC
Source organism: Bacteroidales bacterium (assembly GCA_028703095.1). Taxonomy (GTDB): domain Bacteria; phylum Bacteroidota; class Bacteroidia; order Bacteroidales; family WCHB1-69; genus UBA5266. Next base: position 11,557 of record JAQVNO010000029.1, on the reverse strand, counting down.
AATAACATGCGATGAATAATTGTCAGCACACTATCGACACCATAGATTGTTAGAAACACAATTACCCAAAAACCGTTGGTTTCAATAATCAATTTTCCTAAGGCAAAAAGAATAATAAACGCGATGCCGAATGAGCCGACATCTCCGGCAAAACATTTTGCTTTGGTTCTAAAATTAAAAAATGCAAAAACCACAACACTCATCATGGCGATATATAAATAATTCATATCCATGAATTCTCCTTGATAATTCATAATCGCTAGGGGAATTAATAGTGCCAAACTGTAACCGGCAGTTATACCGTTTATGCCATCCATAAAATTATAGGCATTCATAATGCCTATGCATACAATCATTGCCAAGACGATTACCCACCATAATTCTATATTCAATATATCCCATTGATAAAACATCAAGCCCATGGCTATAAAATGAAAAACTAGCCTGTAAATTTTCGGTAGTGAATGTAAATCATCTACAAAACTTAATGCTGCCACCAACGTTAATCCGATTAGAAACCAAATGTAATCACCTCCAAAAAAAGCAGCATACAACCACATACCAATGGTAAAAATAATGCCACCTCCCAACCGTGTTACGTGTGTATGGGAACTTCTTATATTGGGTTTATCAATGATACGAAAGGCATCGGCTATTCTAAAATACACTATCTCTACAATTATAAGAATAACAAAGATATATATATACTGCATGGGTTATGATTTAAAGCTGTTTATGGTAATTTTTAATCCTTCCTCAGCACTTAAAGGCATCGATTGTATTTTCAGTGTTTTTTTGATTTTCTCGTTCGAAACAACATAATTTTCAGTTAATTTAAGCAGTCTTTCCGTAGTTAAAGGCAGCCGAATGACATCTCCCACCTTGGCTGTAAAAATAAGCAATTTTTGGGGAATATACCAAATGCGATTGTTTTTTCCGCTTGTCTGAGCAATCAATTGAATAATTGCATTGGTAGATACGGCTTCGTCATCTGCCATATTATAAATTCCACTTGGAATATTTTCTTCAAATAGTTTTTCCATTACAAATATCAAATTTTGCATGGAAGTAAAACTTCTTTTATTCTCGAATGCACCTAAGGGCCAAGGTAAACCTTTGTTCACAACTTGATATAGTAAATTTAAATTCCCTTTGTTGCCCGGACCATGAATCATGCAAGGACGGAGAATGATAACTTCTCTATCGACAAATAGCATTTCGTCTTTCTCCATAAGAGACAAAATATAATTTTCCGCATCCCTTTTACTTTCGCCATAGGGTCCTATAGGAGCAGGCATTACATTTTCTAATAATACTTCCCCCTTTACACTTTCAGCAGCAGCCTTCACCGAACTAAAAAATATAAATTTCTTAATCTCTTTGTGTTTTGAAAAATAATCAACTATTTTCTTTGTCAAACCTGTATTGATTTCAAAATATGTTTTTTCTTCGGTTTTCTTTTTCGTATCATGGGCTTTGCCTGCTAAATGCAAGATTGCATCCACCGGAGGAATTTCTTCGTTTTCCAAATCACCCCAGGTACATGTTTTTAACAATCCTTTTTTCCGATGAAAAACAATATCCAAACCATAAAGAAGGTGATGCTTAGATAAACATTCCACAACATGAGAACCTATAAACCCGTGTACACCGGTAATTAGAATTTTCATAATAAGCTATTCTCCATCCATAAGTTTACACAAATTATCTATACAATATTGTTTTGTAAAATTTGCTTTGTAATATTCAAACCCATTACGTCCCACTAACTGCAAAGATTCTTTCGGAATTTTGCTTATTTCTTCTACTAATTTAGCTAAAGCCTGATAATCTCCTGCATTCACAGTATAACCACATTGAGCTTGCTTTATAATTTCTTGTCCTTCCCCATTCAGCATAGCTATAATTGGTTTAGATGCAGCCATATACGCTTGTATTTTTGCCGGAACGGTAAGATTAAACACCAACTCATCTTTCAAAGAAACCAACATCACATCTGCTTTTTGAAAGAATGAAGGCATGGCGTCTATGGGATATTTACCCATAAGAAAAACATTTTCTTGCAGTTGATGTGTATGGATAAAATCTTCCACCCATTGTTTTTTTCGTCCATCGCCTACAATAATCCAGCGCACATCATGTCCTTTCTGTAAGAGAGCCGCTTGAAGGATAGCATAAAAATCCTGTGCTTCACCAATATTTCCGGCAAACATAATTTTAAAACCTTGCGGCAAAGAAGGAATCATTATTTCCTTTTCTGAGACAAATACATCTTCTCCCCAATTAGGAAAATACACTATTTTATGTGCAAAATTTCCTTTCGACACTATGGAATTTCTAAAACCTTGCGAAGAGATTAGCAAGGTATCTGAGTGTTTATATATCCATTTAACCAATGTATTGATCATAGAAATTACCGTTTTATTTCGAAAGCCTCCGGCTGAGATTAAGCTCTCTGGCCATAAGTCCATTACCCAAAAATACAAAGGTATTTTCTTTATTTTTTTAACGATAATGGCAGGAATGCCTTGTGTGATGGGAGAAGGTTCGTGTACGATTACACAATCATATTTTTTGAATATCGCCATAAAGAAAGCCCAAAAGGAAGCAAAAAAAGCCCAAGACACATAATTCAACATCAGTCTACATCCACCTCCTTTCCCTCTGGGAATTAAAAAAGCTCGATAGATAACTACTCCATTTACTATTTGTTTCCTTGGTGAAAAAAAAGAATAACCATCAAATATTTTTCCTTGAGGATAGTTGGGCAAACCGGTTAACACCTCCACATAATAGCCTCTGGCTGCTAATTCAAAAGCAAGGTCGTTGCTTTTAAAATTCTCAGGATAGAAATATTGTGTAACAATTAATATTCTTTTTTTCATACCTTTTCCTTATAAAATCTATGTTAACACTCTTTATTGCAACTGATTTAACATGGATTCCGTAATATCATGCTTTTGAAAGACTGATATATTATTCTTTAATTTCGTTTCGGGAAAATCCCACCATTGAAGTTTTTGCAATGCTTCAATCATAGCAGGTTCAAATCTATACTTTATTATTTGTGCCGGAACTCCCACTGCAACGCCATAATCCGGGATATCTTTTGTTACGATAGCCCCACAACCAACGACAGCTCCGTTCCCGATTTTAACTCCTCCCATGACAATTACTTTTGAACCTATCCACACATCATGACCTATGCTTACTCTTTGATATTCGTCTATGATCTTTTCATTTGTCCATGAATGGGAAGTGCCGTTTCTTTTAGAAATAAATAAAGGAGAAGTTGAAATCGTACGCAAAGGATGGATGCCCATACCTATCACTACATCGTTGGATATGGAACAAAATTTACCTATATCTGCACACACTATGGTCGATTTCCTCCCCACATACGAATATTTGTCGATAGTAGAATTAAAAAGTTTGGTCAATCCGTATACCCTTGCTTTTGAATGCACTTTTGATAAATGGTCTATTTGCGACACAAAAGATACTGCCGGATTGAAAAAATTCTTCAAAAAACCAATTATATATTTTAACATACTGTAAATTTTAAGCGTTTGGTTTTACTCGTTTATATGCATCTATATACGAACCTGGCGTATGGTTTAGTATGTCTACTCCCACATATTGCGCATAATCCTGCAAACGCAAATGCGTATCAAAAGCCATGACATATAAAGAAAGCAGAAAACTTAATTTACCTATATCCCCCTGTCGATTACGTGCTTTATTATCATAAAAATGAACATCTTCAAAACAGACCTGATTGTCATCGTTTACATAAAGGGTTTTCAACCAAGAATGATCGGCTCCATATACATTAATGGTTTTATAATGTAAATTGATTGCCAAAAATATACTTGTATTTAACACATTCTGAGGCCTCGGCATGCCTAAATTGCGCTTAAACAAAGCATATTCCAATTTCTTATAACTTTTTAAAGGAGTCATATTATAATGTAATATATGAATATGCGGATTCTTTTTGATGGTCGAAATAAACAAAGTATCATCTCTACCACCTGGAATGCATAAAATTATATCCCAAGAAAGCCCAACAAAGCAATGCAATAACTTAGTTACATTTTCACTTAACACTTCTTTAAAGAAAATGTTATCAGTTAACACATAGTATTTCGGTTTTAATATTTCAAAATAATCTGAAAAAGCAAAAAAATTAACAACCACCAAGTCCTGCCCTACAAATTGTTGATGATTTTCTTCCAAAACAGAACGTAAAGAAGGACCGTTTCCTAAAATAGAACAGCTTGTAGATTTGTTTTTCATTGCCATTTTCTTAAATTTACGTGCGTCGGCACATGAACTAAAAAACAAGACCGATAATAATGAAATTAACGTATGCAACAACATATAAGTCTTAGCATACAAGCTTTTACATAATTTTTTCATATTTCTTTTTCATTAATAACAAGTGAATTTATCGACTTATCGCACATCAACAATATCGGGATTTGACAATACTCTTTTAAAAGACACATATATTTCTTTAATGGTTTGTAAATTTAAGAATACAAAAATAACAAAAGGGATAAACAATAAAAAGGGATTTCCGATTAATACTACCACTATAGCAGTAAGAAAAGGAATCAATAATCGGAAAGGGAAACACTCTCCCATTACAGCAAAAAAATCTGTTTTTTGTTGCAATTCTTTTTTTCCAAAATAAACACATAAATAAGCGTATATAAAATAACTAAACATCGTTGCTAAAATAACATACTCATACGACACGCTGAATAGAAGCACCAATAGCAATGCAATTCCAATATTTACTATAAGAACCATAAAAGCATTAAAGGCTACTGTTTTTTCTTTATTTCTTGCCATTAAAAAAGAATTATATCCAAATGAATTCGTATACAACAACAATGTCAATGCCATTAGATTTATCATCAATAATGAATCCCTGAAAGAGGGAATAAAATATAGAAAAAGAGGAAAGCATATCATTGCAACATACATCAATCCATGAGAAAGAGAAATATAATTTGACCTCAAACTATGGATGGTACCTTTCACTTCAGATACATCTTTGGAATGCAGTTTATCTATTACTCTTGGAAAAATCAGATAGGAAAAAGCTTCCAGAAGCAAAATAACCGCATGTGTCAAGGTATAGGAAAAAGTAAAAAGTCCGAATTGATCTACTGTATAATACACACTAACAATCGTTCTCGTGGAAAGCACAATCATAAAAAAGCAAAAATTGTAGACAAACAACATAATTCCTTTATTAAGAACTTTTTTAATGTCTTTTAATGTCAATTTCCCGTTGACATTAATCTGTTTACCACGAATAAACAAAAATAAGGAAAGCACATGTGCCACAATATAGGCAGCTAAAAGCATGCTTAACAAGAGTTTTTTTTCCGCAAAAAACATCGTTATGAAAACCAGTGCTGCAATAGATGTTTGAAAGAAAGCTACTTCAAACAATCGCTTTTTCACACGATAAATACTAGTAAACAGATAATTGAAATGTGAAATCATCGCTATAATGCATACTAAGTAAAAAAGCCTGCCTATCTCATATTTTTCAAAAGCTGAAATGCCGAAAAAGTAATAATAAAATGCTAACAAGAGAATAAAAAAATCCAATATCAACACCAGGATAAATGAACTTTTTTCATAATTTGCCACTCTTTCTTCTTCTTCTTTATGTTGAACCAACAAGATAGTTGCCGAATAAGGAACGCCAAGATTAATGATTTGAAAATAATTTATCAACAAAAGTAAAAATCCCCATATGCCGAAATAGAAGGGTCCTAATTTGACCGCTATATACATGGACGTTACGAACTGCAAAAAAAACGTAATATACCTTGTGATAAGATATAAAAAAACTTTATTTGCAATAATACGTTTTATTTTCGACATAACATTCATTTAAGAGGATTTTTGTACGAATACATCTTCTTTTTCGTAAAACTTAAAAATATAAGCACTTATTCCAACAAAGAATAAAAACATAATATAGGGTGATAGAAACATCCATGCTCTGTGTAAATAAATAAAAATTACGATACAAAGCATAAAAGCAATTTGTTTCAGTGAAGCTCTTAAAAATACAGCAAACCACGTTAAGAGTGAAAGAAACAAGCCCACTATGCCAATCGTTGCAATCATCCCTCTATAATCAGATAAAACAACGCCTCCTTTTTCCCAATTCTCATCTCCCAGCCAAATTTTTGATGACTTCCGAAACTGATTATAATAAACAATTCCTGTATTGTTTACTCGTTCATTTAAGCCTTCTTCGATAGATTCTCCGGATTGTACGCTAGTGATTACTTTTTGAAAATTACGTTCATACACCATATACCATATCCGATTTCTCAAGCCTTGATTTAATAGGATAAGGAATGTGGTAAACAGCAAAATAAGACTAACGAAAAAAATATTTCTTTTTCTGTTTTTTCCATATATTCTTTCTTCTTTTACTTTTCTATTCATCAAGAATTGATATACTTCAGCAATAAATAAAATAATGAAAAAAGCGGGAGAGAAAGTCAGGAAGCCTGCAAAGAGCAATAACAGATTCATTTTTTTTGCAAGCAATCTATCAATAAACATCACAACACCAAGGACAATTCCAAAATGTCCGGGTTCTTGCAAGGGACCGCATGCGCGTAAAATATATGTTGCTTTTCCGGTATCAAACATGGTAACGATAAATCCATGCACATGCAAGTTTACTCCTGAAGTACGATGCACATTGGATATTCCTTCTACTTCAAAAAAAGGCAAATATTCATAAAACCCTAAAAAAGAAATCAGAAAAACTATAATAGCTCCTATAGCAAAAAAGATAATTATTTTTCGAAACAATTCATAGGTTTTATATAAAATTTCATTCGGATAAAAAGCTATCATGAGTAAAGGAGCATGAAGAATAAACATAACCATATTTCGTATCAATCCTCCATGGAGCATGAGAATCAAGATATAAAACAAAAGGGTAACCGCAAAAAAAACACGTTCTCTGCTATATACCAAGTTATTATTTGATAATAAAAACATAGTCATGGTAAACACAAAAACAAATACCAGAAAATAGCCGATAGAAGCAATGCCAAGCCACAAATAAAAAGGATTCATAGCTGTAAATGCCCAGATAGCACAGGCAATGATAGCAAGACGATTCGTACTTATTTTTAATGCTATTTTTTTATTTTCCATTATTTCTTATAAAAATCCTCTCTGTTTACGGGTTCTCCTCTTTTTAAATAACGTTTACTTTTCATTCCCAGCAACTCATAGAAATACATAGGGGGCAATCCTGCTGCTGTCCGAACCGAACGGATATTATCTTTCGTAGCTTGTTCCCCTTCCGGAATATCTTTAGCCACAAACAATGACCTGCGTTTGTATTTATTCTCGTCGGAAACATAATAATTGACTTCTCCCATTGCTTTTTCCACCTTCCTTATAACATCAACCATTTGTTTAAACTCGTGAGGCTCTGTAGAAAAAACTGCATCCGGTCCTCCTATCTCGCGAGACAAAATAAAATGTTTTTCAATAATTTCAGCGCCTAAACTAACGGCTACCGTGGGCACTAATTCTCCCATAGTATGATCGGAAATGCCTACTTTTACACCAAAACGTTGTTTCATGTCGACCATGGTCAACAAATTAGCTTGCTCGATACTAGCCGGATATTCAGAAGTACACTTCAATAATGACACTTCCCTATTCCCTACTTCATAACAGGCTTTTATCGCCATTTCTATATCATGCACATCCCCTAATCCGGTCGACATAATGATGGGTTTCCCTTTCGAAGCCACATAGTGAATAAGAGGGATATCGTTGATTTCGAAAGAAGCAATTTTATACATGGGCACTCCCATAGACTCTAAAAAATCAACGCCTTCAATATCGAAAGGGGTAGAAAAAAACACCAATCCATTATCTTCTGACACGCTTTTCAGCTTAGGTTGCCATTCATAGGGCATGGCTCCTTCTTTGTATAAATCATAAGGGCGAATGCCTTTCCGTGTCCCTGCTTTTTTGGGACCAAAATAGGCATTATCAACATCCATCGTCAATGATTCAGGCTTATACGTTTGAATTTTTACAGCATCTGCCCCCGATGCTGCTATCGCTTCAATTGTTTTTACTGCTAAATCAAAATCATGTCTGTGATTCGCTGATAATTCTGCTATGATAAACGTTTTATTTTCCATCAAACACCTTTCTTATTTATAATACGTCAAAATATCTTCTACAGCTTCCTTCAATTGCCATTGCGCCTGCCATTGCAATGTGTGATTCAACAAAGATGAATCCATCAAAATACTATGCCCATTTTCTTGTTTTTCAGGAAGGAAAACAATATTTCCTTTATTATCAAAAACATCCGCAATTACTTCCGCAATCTCACACACCGAGTACATCCGATTAACTCCTACATTATAAATCCCGCCCTTTATAGGATATCGTATGCTTTTTTCTATTACATCAACTGCATCTTTTACATATAAATATTCGATGGAAGTACTTCCTTTTCCCCATATTTCAATGCTTTGTTTCAACAGTGAACGCTGAATAAATTTTGTAAAACTCACCGTATCTCTTTCTCCATAGCCGAACAATCGAGCCAAACGTAAAGAAATTACATTCATCTTCGTTTTTGCATTATAAAACTCTCCCAATTGTTCGGCATATAATTTACTTAATCCGTAAACATTAGCGGGCATAGGTTTTTCATTTTCACGAAAAGGAAGCGTATTTAAGGAAGAATACACACTGTTTGAAGACATTTGACATACGGTTTTTATATTACACAACTCAGCTGCCATTAATACATTTTCTGTTAACTCGACATTCACATGTAAAAATTCAGATACTTTTAAGGGGTGTGTTTCTCTCGTCATTGTCTGAGCAGCCAAATGGATAAGTATATCCGTTTTTTTCAAACCTTTCGTTAAACTATCTATCGAATAATCCGTTTCATAAACGGAGACTTGAGCATCAAAACATTGAGAGGCTTTTTCCTCCGGACGAGCCAATACCAATACGCTATACCCTAAATCAAAGAGATGCTTCGTTAGATATTTTCCTAAAAAACCGCTTGCTCCACTGACAGCTACTCTCATTTCTATTTAATTTTTTAAAACATAATATCCTACTACTTCCAATTTACCGTTGATAGGCACAATTTCATCCCCTTCACTATATCTGTACTCCTGATAAACGGCTTGTTTTTCGGTTTGTTGAAATGCATCACGATGAAAATGCTCACCGGATGCAATTTGATTAAACAACAAGGTAAATAGCCCTCTGTCTTCCTCCTTGTGTTCAATGTTAATTCCCAATAATGCATTGATGGCATACGCTCGTAAATCATAGCCCTTGGCAAATCGTATCATTCTCCAAATATGACATCCATCCAAACGGGGTGCTACTTCAACTATTTTAGGACCTGAAGCCGTAGCGACCATTTGCACGTACAAGACTGCTTCTTTCAATTGCAAAGCATCTACCATATCCTCTATCATCTGTTTAGCAACTGCTATACCCTCCGATGCTATGTTTCGAACAGGGATGGCATGCCCTTTGGGCAAACCAAAAAAATGCTTTCCATGAATATATCGTTCCGTAAATTCATTCACGACAATTTTACCCTTTTGCACGATAACGTTAGATGACATTTCCGTTCCGGAAAAATATTCTTCAATAATGGCTCTTTTCGATTGTGAAACTGCAATGGCTTTAGTAACGGCATCAAAAAAATCTTTTTTATTTTCTATCAGTTGCACACCTCTTTGCCCTTGCGAATCAGAAGGCTTTACCACACAAGGAAAAACATCCCAGCTTTGTAAATCAGAAATATCAGAGACACTTGTATATGCTACACTACAAATTTGTTTTTCATTTAAAAATTTACGAAGCAATTCTTTTTTATCAAAAAGTTCGATGATGGCAGAATTAACTAAAAAAGGTAAGCCTAAAATTTCTGATACTTTGGTTGCTGTTTTAATAGCTGAATCGGAGGAAACGGAATACACTACATTTGCTTGTATACGCTTTGCTAAGAAAACAACGGCATCTATATCAATAGTATTTACTAGATGAAACTGATCCGCCAAATCACAACCCGGTCCTTCCCGTTTGTAACCGCAAGCATGAACTTCCCAGCCGATTTCCTTCAGATATTCGATAATGTCCGCCTGTCCGGCATTGGTACCGAGTATTAAAGCTTTTTTCATATTAATGATTCTATTGCGTTTTTAATTCTATATACTCCCTGATTGTCAATTGACATCAAACATTTCTCTGACATTTCTCTGACTAATACTTTCTCATGTATTAAGTGATGTATGTATGTATTCATCTTTTCTGAATCTACTCCTCCATTCTCTGTAATATCAAAAGCCACCTGCATATCTTGCCAAGCTTTCAAGTTTATATGTTGATTTTCATTGGTGCAAACCAATAGCATGGGTAACCCCAGCGCCGCTCCTTCGTAACTCATAGTTCCCGGAGCTGTTATCATCAAATCGCTCTTAAGCAGATAAGACGATAAATTATATTCATTCACAAGCACTTCTATTAAAGGATATTGCTTGGAGAGTGTCATTATTTCATCCCGATAAAGCGTATTTTCTCCTATAGCAATGGTAATGGGTATGAACGTCAATAATTTTTCATCAAGCGATTGCATGCAATTCCATAGCAAGCCTTTATCATTGCCGGCACCAAAACCTATAAAAATAGATTGTAAAGCAGTTCTAATCTTCGCTTTTTCGGCTGCTGCTTGAAAGTTCTTGTTCAGTATTACATACTTTAATCCTAACAAAACTTGAGTATTCTTTCTAAGCAATAAAGGAGCATATAAATCGGCTGTTGCTCCTGAGCTGGCATGAAGAATGATATCGGCATACATTTTTTGTTTGGCAGCAGAATCAAATTGCAACCATTTAACTCCCTTGTCATACAAATATTTTTGATAGGCTTCATCTACATTATAATGATCAAGTACCAAAAAAGCGTTATATTCTGTAACAAAGTCTGCAAGCATTTTTGCATCAGCTTCTACCGACATTTCGGGGGCTAAAAAATGCAAGGTCCAATCCGCAGGATACGATTGCAAAACATTCATGCTTTGAGTCTTAATATCTGTTTGAACAAGGAAATGTACACTATAATTGTCGAAAGCAGTTGCCAGATTAGCACATCGAAACAAATGTCCCATTCCAACATGCAAACCCGCATTGCATCGAAAAACTAAGTGTTTCTTCGTCATAAAATGTTTTTTAGCAATTATGTATCAGTTTATATTTTAGTTCTGCCAATTTCCAATCTGTTTCATTGTCGATATCATTCACTTTCAATTCCTCCATGACATATGCCCCACAATTGGAAGAAATAAATCGTTTATAGCGTAAAAAGGCTTCGCGTGTACTCCAATAAAAAGCGCCTGCATCGTGATAAAAGGGTTCCATATCCTGACTGCGTGTATCGGCAAATTCGGGCCAACATCTTTCCAATCGTTTTTCTTCATTTAACTTTAAGGAAC
>JAQVNO010000028.1 GCA_028703095.1 Bacteroidales bacterium | reverse complement strand
TATGTAGATAACAATAATACTGTTCAAACAATTATTGCACTAGGAGAAAGCGGTAAATTAGATACAGCTTTTTCATCGCAATATATTACTCGTAACAACTATACTATTCTACACGAGTTATTTTCATCTATAGATAACTATACCTGTAATTCCGAAAATGATTTATTGGCGATTTATAATTTAGCTGTTAATTATGAGCAAGAAATATTATCAAATTATTATTCATTAATTGACAATGGGATAATAGTATCTGAAACACAAGCTCTGTACTCAGAATATAAAACAACTTTGATGTGTATGTCTGTTTGCAAATATTCTGCTTATTGGTGGTATACAAATTTTTATTATCTAACTAATATTAAACCAACTTTACCCTTTGAAAAATTGTTTGAACTTCAATGTATAGATTGGGCAGCTACTACTAATGCTATGCAAGCCGGGTATTCAAGTGGAGCAAGCTATCAACATGGCACAGAATCATCTAATGCTAAAGGTGCGGGAGAATATTATTATCAAAATTAACCATTATGAAATCAAAATCATTAATCTTATTAGTCTTAATTTCTGTCTGTTACAGTTATGCTCAAGAAGACAGCGTCAATTATTGTAATACATTAAAATGGAAAACAATCATGCTTGATCACGTTTATTACATTGATGAAACACTTCATCACGATCCTGTAGAAAATAAAGAAATAAATATCAATGAATATAATCCTTGTTATTTTGGTGTTTACATTAAAAATGTAAGTAATGATACATTCTATCCACAAGAAAGACTAAATGTTTTTTCCGAATTTGATGCATATGCCGACACAGGTTATATCTCTGGTTTTTATATGCTAAATTGGACAGAATTACCTTGTACCATTAATCCAAATGAATCATTTGGCTTTGTTTTAACTCAAAAAATAAATGTAAAAGCAGATTTTTATGATATTCTTGAGAATAAAAAAGGCATAACCCCCGATAAGATTGATCATTGGACATTTAGGGCATTTGTTTATTGGTCCAGCACGGATGAGTATTATAGTGATTCCATTATCAATTTAGCAAAAATGGAGGTTGCTTTTAAATTTACGGAAGGGAATAAGATTCTTCAATATAATCATTTAGACGAATTTGTTCTGTATCCAAATCCGGCAAATGAATACTTAACCATAGAGAATGAAAATATCCCTATAGAAGAAGCTTGTTTTTATAATTTAATGGGACAAAAAGTAAAACAGATTTCCATTAATTCTTCCAAGGCAATCATTAATACTCAAAATTTGAAACCAGGGATGTATATTGTAAAAATCCAAACCGAGCAGGGGGTACTCACTCGGAAAGTGCAGATAATAAGATAAATGATTTTGTAAAGGCTGTTTTCGGACAGCTTTTTTTATTGAGAAAGCATAGGATTATCAGTGAAGCTAAGCATCTGCTGAATGTATCGGGCAAATTAATCCCAATTATCGAATGTGTATATATGAGTTCCCAAGACGGTTTGCAGGACGTCCCAAGGCCGTTAAAACGGCCTGCCTGTCTCCTTCAACTGAGATTGCAATCTCGTTTCAACGAGCATGGGGACTCCTTTCAACGAGTCCCCATGCTCCGATGAAAACGATAGGCACGCCGTTTTTCATGAACGGGGGAAGCGGTTGCAACAAGCCGGTGAATCAGGAAAAAGATATAAGAAGAAAGTGAAAAGTGAAAAATGGAAAATAGCGATGCTTGCCTTATGCAAAGTTTAAAACTTTCATTTTCACTGAAGAGAAGGATGTGGAATAATTGTTTTTTATTTATTAAGAGTAAGGGGGGCTTTAAATAAAATTTTAGTACATTTGCAAAATAAACACAGCCTCCTCTTTTATATTCTTTCGGTTTTCGTATGCGTAACCCAAAATGTAAAAGTTGAAGGCGATAAAAATATTCTCAATAATGGGCAAAGAAAATATGAAGACAGTATGTACGCAGTTAAATGCTAAAAGTTTATTAAAGATATCGGTGTATAAAAAAGCAGAAGAAGCTTTTAAATATTTCAAGCAACATGCACAGGAATTTATAGGAACCTTTCGAACAATTTATCCGAATTCGGAGGTGGAGGTATTGTACTCCAATAATCAACCACAGAGCTTTTATCTTCAGTTTGGGAGTGATATTTTACTTTTTATGTTGCATAGCAATGTTTTTGCTTTCAATAGAGATCACGAGGTAATGCGCACCTCCTATATCAAAGAAGATAAAAATCGAGCATATTGCGGACAAATAAGCATTTATAATTTCTTAACGGATTCCGTTTTGTATAATCGATACAATGATTTGGGGTATTTGATAGGAAGGTTATTTATTAATAATGAAAAACATTATTATATCGATGGCAAGCGGGAAATCGGGCAGATTTATAATAATTTTGAAACAAATGTTTTTGATGAAAAAGCCGCTCATACTATTTTAGAGTCGGGAATGCAGTATACCATTAATTTCGATTTATTGGTTCCACCCTATGAAGCGGTGAAAGAAATTAGTGTTCATGATATGATAGAAATAAACAATCAACGCATTCCTATACGAACTGCCAAGCGGTTAGGCTTTCGTTTTCAGGCAGATACAGGTACTTAAAATATTTTTGTCAAAAGAGGCGTATGTGTTATTTTTTTTTTTACTTTTGCAGCGTGTTTTTTACACCGTTTTGGTCAGTTCGTCTAGGGGTTAGGACACAAGGTTTTCATCCTTGCAACAGGGGTTCGATTCCCCTACTGACTACAAGTTTAAGGGTTTGTAACAATTGTTTACAAACCCTTCATTGTTTAGATTTTAATTAGCCGTTTTATGAAAGTAACAGAAAAAATTCCATTAGGATATAAATTGGTGAGGCTTTGGGTGCTTTTATTTCATAATAACATTTATTATAAAAAAGTATATAATTTACATACCGAAAACATTCCTCCCAAAGGTACTCCCTTGGTTGTTGTTAGTAATCATCAGAACTCACTCAATGATGCCTTGGGTATCGTTTTATCTTTTGATGTAAGACGTCCGCATTTTTTAGCAAGAGCTGATATTTTTAAGAAATCTTTTATTGCCAAATTTCTGTATTATTTCGGCTTACTTCCCGTGTATCGCCAGCGTGACGGCATGGAAAATGTTAAAAATAACTTACATGTTTTCGATACGGTTGAGGATATTGTTCATCAGGGGGACACTATAGTACTTTATCCCGAAGCAGGGCATCAGGAGCGTCATTTCTTGGGAAGATTCTTTTTGTCGTATACCCGCATAGCTTTTGCTGCTGCACAACGGTCTAATTTTGAAAAGGAAATCTTTATCTTACCTTGCGCCAATCATTACAATGATTATTTTAATTGGCGAGAGGAATTAGTCATTAATTACGGCACACCCGTATCTATTAAACCTTATTATGAACTTTACAAAGAACAGCCGCGTCAGGCTCAAATACAAGTAAACGAAATTGTACAAGCACAGATAGAAAGTTTAATGCTAAACATCAAAGACGAAGAAAATTATGAGGCTGTTTATTTTCTGTTGCAAACCTATGGAAGAAAGTATTCGCTTCACAATGGCTATAACCCCGATAAGCTATCCGAAAAATTAGTCATGGAGCAACAATTGGTGTCCTTGCTGGAAACAGAATATCAACAACATCCTGAGCAGACCCAAGACTTATACCAACGCTGCCTGGCATATAAAACAAAATTAAAGGAATTGCAAATCAGTGATGCTACCTTAAACAAACCGCTAAGCATAGTCGCATTAACGTTTCGATTTTTGGCTTTTGCGCTTGGATTTCCTTTCTTTTTGCATGGCTTCCTGCATCATATTATTCAATATATTATTCCACGATTCATCAATAAAAAAGTAGAAGATAAAATGATGCATGCTTCTATTAATATAGGAGTTAGCGCCATCGTTACCTTCCCTTTGTTTTATTTGTTGTTTTTTGTCTTAAGTTTAGTGTTTACGCATTGCTTCTTACTAAGTTTTGTTTATGTCATTACCTTGCCTTTATTTGGAATTATAGCATGGAATTACCGTAAAGCTTTTATTGATTTTATGAAAAAATGGAGGTACTGTTCTTTATTAAAATCGAATAACGAAGAGCTGATAGAAGTATTAAAATTAAGAGATACCATTTACAAACAAATGAATGTCATTACGAAGACCTAAATTATACTTAGTTTTTGAATGTAAGTAAAGCAAGAATGGGGAAGTGGTCGGAATAATTAACTTTTCGGACAGTAAAATCAAAGGTGTCGAAAGCTTTTTCATCATAGAAAATATAATCTATACGGAAGGGGATTTTATGGTTTACTAAAAATGTATTGCCGAAACCTTTTCCGCTTTTTACAAAGGCATCAGTTGCTAAGTTGCTTATTTGTTGATAGGTATAAGACCAAGGCACATCGTTGAAATCACCACAGACCAGAACGGGGTAGGGTGAATCTTTCATGTGTTCAACCATTACTTGCACTTGTTTGCTTCTTACAATATAGCCTTCTTTAAGTTTTTGAAGTATGCGTTTGGAACCGCTCTGTATTTCATCGCTTTTCATGTCCACATCCTGATTGGTAACTTTTGCCGTAAACAGATAGTCTTCTTTATCGAAATGAACCGATTGGAAGTGAATATTATACACTCTGACTGTGTCATAACCGATAAGGATATCCGTAAAAATGGCTTTGTTGCTGCTTGAGTCTGTAAAGGCAAGGAAGCCTTTATTGACGATAGGGTATTTGGAAAAGGTTGCCAAGCCGAAGTGTTTCGTTTTGCCTTGAGTGTGGAGGTGCTTGTAATCGCTTTTTAAAATAGTTTTTAAGATGCTGTCGTTTTTATGGTTTGTTGTGTCTTGAAAATATTCCTGTAAACAAATGATATCAGGATTTTCGAACGCGATAAATTGAAAGATGCTGTCGTGGGCATCTTCGTCGGAGTATAGTCCAAAGATATGCACATTGTATGATGCTAATTTGAAGGTAAATGTACTATCGTTGTTTATAGTCTCTCCCTTGTGTTGATATAAACGGGGAAGGAAGCTAAATCCTATAACAATACTTATCAGAGATAAAAAGATTGTTCGTTTTCGTTTGAACAGCCATAAGATTACAAATATGATATTTCCTGCCAATAGGTAAGGATAGAGGATG
Organism: Bacteroidales bacterium; assembly: GCA_028703095.1. Taxonomy (GTDB): domain Bacteria; phylum Bacteroidota; class Bacteroidia; order Bacteroidales; family WCHB1-69; genus UBA5266. The sequence continues at coordinate 18,712 of JAQVNO010000028.1, read as the reverse complement.
CCGGTATAGGCAATATAGGGATAGTTTTCGGGGAAACAATAATTGGCAAAGTAGGACATAAGCAAAAGACCTACAAATAGGATATTGATAATTAGTAATATGACATTCAATAAAGAGAATGATTTTTTCAGCATGCGGTTACGGGTTTTTTTTGTTACTTGTTGTAAATAAAAAATCTTTTTCTTCTTTGCTTAAATTTTGATATCCTGATTTAGAAATTTTATCTAAAATTAGATCGATGCGTTTCCTTTCTTCTGCTCTTTCTTTGTTGTATTGCTCATCACTTTTAGGTCGGGATGATGTGTGTGTGTGCTTTGTTTTATACGTGAATAAAGGTTTTTTAAGCAGTTGCCATTTGGGATAATAAGCATACAAAAACCCGAATAAGGCTCCACCGAGATGGGCAAAATGTCCTCCTGAATTGCCACTTGGGATGCTGACGATATCTATCAGCACTAAAAAGGCAGCTATCCATTTCAGGGAGACAGGACCAATAAACATAAGATTTACTTTTTGGTTGGGAGCTTTTGTCGCAGCAGCCATGAGTATAGCCAACACACTTCCCGATGCTCCCAATGCCATGGCATAATGGGTAACCGATGCAAAAACAGGGAAGAAATTATAGGAAAGCACAAACATAAGATTCCCTATGATACCCCCGAGAAGATAAACGGTATACAAGGATTTTGCCTTGAAATAATTTAAAAATATCGAACCGCTAAACCAAAGCATAATCATATTGAAAAAAATATGGAAAAATTCCATATGCGTAAAAATGCTTGTAATCAAAGTCCAAGGTTTGAGTATTAATTTCGATACGTTGGCAGGAATACTTAAGCCTAAGGCAATATATTCCATGAGTTGCGCCCCCATCTCTTTGGCATATAAAAAATTAAATAAGTTAATGCTTATTTTAATTAATAGAATGCCGATAAAAACGCCGACATTAATGCTTATGAGGCGATTCAAAGGGGAAGGGTTTTGAAAAAAGTATTTTATTCTTTGTCCAATGTTTCTGTTAGGGGAATAAAAAGGGGAACGATAGTTTCTCATGAATGATTTATTGTTGATACGGATAATTTGGTTTTCTTTTCCATAATAATATCAACAGCAATCCAAAAATCATACCACCTAAATGAGCGAAGTGAGCTACACCATCACTACTTCCAAAAATACCGGAAGCTAATTCAATGACGCCAAAAATTAGCACAAACCATTTGGCTTTCATGGGGAATAGAAAATAAATGTATATCATGGCATTTGGAAACAACATGCCAAACGCCAATAGCAATCCGTAAACCGAGCCCGAGGCACCGACCACATTGGGTAACCCGACAAAATAATCCAGATAACTACTTAAAAAGGCACTTATGTTTTCTTGAATTTCAACGTTGTTAGGATATAATTGTAAGCTATGTACATTTTCCTTGAATGCCACAAACTGATTCCATATTTCTCCAGAATTTTCTTTCAGCATAAATTTGTGATTGCTTATCAGTTGTCCTAAGGTATCCAAGTCGGGAGATTGAATGCCAGCTTGAATCAAAGCAATATCGGAACTGATTTGGAGATGAATGATAAGATAATGTGTCAATGCAGCGCCTATACCCGTTATTAAATAAAAGACAATGAATTTTTTGCTTCCCCACACATTTTCTATTGTAGAGCCAAACATCCATAAAGCAAACATATTAAAGAATAAATGTGTAAAATCACCATGCATAAACATATAGGTGATAAATTGATAGGGAGAAAAATAATCGGATTTAAAATAATGCAGTCCCAGGAGGTCGTATAAATTGATACCCAAAGACCTTTCCAATACAACCGTAGCAAGGAAGCACAGTATATTAATAATCAGAAGATTCTTAATAACCGGAGGCAAAATAGAAAATCTTCCCGGAGAATAATATGAATTGCTCATCTATATAAAATTTTACAAATATATATAACCCTTTTTTACATGAAATATTGTATATGGAAAAACAAAAAAAGCTGTCAATATGACAGCTCTTGAGTATGTAAACAAGTATTTATTCTATACTTATTTTTGACGTAAATCGTTTGCCGTCTTGATCTACTTTAATAATATATATTCCTGAGTGTAAGTCGGAAACATTGATAGTTGTTTGAATATCAGCGGAGACAAATGATTTAACTTCTTGTCCCAATATATTATATAATTTAATGTTAGCCGGTGCATCGTTTTTCAGTTGAATAGTAAGGATTTCCTTGGCAGGGTTGGGGTAGATAATTGGGATTATTTTATTTGTTTCATTAACTGAAGGTTCGTAACAAGGAACACTAAAATCAGCACTAATTGTAAAAGAAATATCCGGTAATACTTGTAATACAGGATAATAACATGAATTTAAAAAACTAGCGGAAGATGGGTGTAATTGATATAATAATTCTTTATTCGCAATTATGGTATTATTAAAACCAAAAGGATCGGCAAAATATTTTTCTTTAGAATCCATGTAGGAAAAGAGCATAGCAAAATAATTTTTTTTACGAATAGGATAACCGTCGGCAAAAACAGTGCTGTCGTTTGGGTCGGTTATTCCATAATACAAGGTATCCCCTAATTGATAATCATAGCCCGGTTTAAAAGTGGGCATAACCGATAAAACACTGCGACATGGTATTTCAAATCCATCATAAGTAATACCATTATAAGTTAGAGGAATAACAATATCTATAATGGTATACCACGAATTACCTATGGAATCCCATATCCGTGAAGTGTCTTTATCCGTTAAAATATAATCTATTGTAGTGGTACTTTTAGCTTTTGGTTCAATAACTCCTCCTTTAGAGTTTTCATATCCGGTTACATTAACACATGGAACCATATACATAGTATCGTGATATTCAAAATATACTATATTATAATCAGTTCCATTTCCTTTCATATTATAAACTTCGTAAAAGGAAATATATACTCTCAAAGTATCCGGACTTGAAGCATTATAACCTAAAGGCGTAAAATAAACACCTCTGAAAGTAAGAGTGTCTAAACGATAGTTATAAGTCTCTGAGGGAGGAGTAGGGAATATACCTTTTGTAAAATTTTCGTCAAAGGATGGAGAATAAGGGTCAAAATTAAATCCAAACCCCATATATCCGATAGTTGTATTTTCTTTATTATCAATAAATACTCTCAAACATGAATCCGGCAATATAGGATAAATATCCGTCTTTAAACTATCCATATTGGGAATTAAACTTTTCAAATAAAAGGTCGAATGAAATGTTCCGATGCTATCAAAAGCTTTTAGCTTTTTTTGATTTGAAGTAGGAAAAACTGCAATTTCTTTGCTTTTTATTGTTTTAGGAATAGATGAGTTTATTGGAGAAACGATGACTTGAGCATTTGTATAGAGTATAAAAGTTGCTAAAATTAAAGTTAATGTATGATTTTTCATTGTTTAAATTTTAATAAGAATTTGTTTGCAAATGTAATTCTTTTTTAGAAATAAAATAAAAAAGACTGCAAATTTTTGCAGTCTTTTTAAAAAACGGATTATATCTTATTCTATACTTATTTTTGACGTAAATCGTTTGCCGTCTTGGTCTACTTTAATAATGTATATTCCCGAATGTAAGTCGGAAACATTGATAGTTGTTTGAATATCAGCGGAGACAAATGATTTAACTTCTTGTCCCAATATATTATATAATTTAATGTTAGCCGGTGCATCGTTTTTCAGTTGAATAGTAAGGATTTCCTTGGCAGGGTTGGGGTAGATGGAAGCAATGATTTCGTTGGCTTCAACCACAGCATCAGGAAAATCATCTCCGCCTTGGGTTTCATCTATACTAAGGTAGTAATCAATATCCGGTAGTATGCCATAATGAGGCGAATAACAAGAATCTTGAAATGTTAAAGTAACACCATCGTCTTTACGGTATAATTGATAAAGTAGGTTTCTATAAGCGATGATAGAATTATTATAGCCGAAAGGGTCGGCAAATACTTTGTTTTCAGAGCCATCTTCGTAAAAATATCTCATTGAGAAATAATTGTTTACACGTATTGGATAGCCGTCAGCCCATTTGGTATCATCCATCGGATCGGTTTCTCCATAATATAAGGTATCGCCTAATTCATAATCATAGCCCGGTACAAAAGTCGGCATAACAAAAGCTACGGCTCCGTAAGGAACTTCAAATCCATTGGGAGTAACACCATCATAGGTTAAAGGAATGTCAATGGTTACGTATCTAAACCAAGAAGTTCCGGCAGAATCCCAAGTGCGGGAAGTGTCATTTGCCGTTAAAATATAGTCGATAGTAATGGTATTGTCAACTACCGGTTTAATAACACCGCCTTTTGATTTATCATAACCTTTTACATTTACCATAGGTGCTAAATAGGTAGTGTCTCTATGCTCATCGGTTAAATAATAAATAGTGTGGTATTCTGTACGATGACCTATTTTTTTATAGATATCCAGATAGGCTACGTATATACGGAGTGTGTCCGGATTAGCGGCATCATATCCTTTGGGTGTAAAATAGGTACCTGTAATAGAGATGGTATCTAAACGATAGGGATGTGTATAATTTGGTGGTGTGGGCAATATGCCTCTTTCATAGTTTTCATTCCATGATTCGGAATAGGGGTCAATGGTTAATCCGCAGCCCATCCATCCGGTAGAAAAACCTTCGTCAGCATCGACATAAACCATGAGACAAGAATCCGGTAAAAGTGGGAAAGTGCCTGATTCCAGCATGGTACCTTGCGGAAATAAATGGGATAAGTAATCGTAGGAACTTAACCATTGGAAGCCTGTGAATGCTTTTTGTTGTTTGACATGGGTAGGTTGGTACACTGATTTTTCGTTGCTTTTTAATTGTTGGGGTATATTATGCCCCGTAGCAGGAAGACCGATTTGTGCATTTACCGAAAGTATACATGCAACACATGCTATCATCAATACAAGTTTTTTCATTTTTTTAAATTTATAGGTTAATTACATTATTTCATACCGCAAAGATATAATTTTTTTTAAATGCAAGCAATATTTTAAATAAAAAATAAAAACTTTAATTTAAGTTAGTTATACTTTTTTAAAAGTTTTTTTTAAGGAAAAATACAAAATGATGTCATTTTAAACTGCATAAAAAAAGGCTGTTTGATTAAACAGCCTTTTTTAAATAGTATGAATAATATTATCGAATACTTATTTTTGAAGTAAAATATTTTCCTTTTTGTTCAATTTTTACAACATATAAACCGGCTTTCAAATCAGATACATTTAAGGTTGTTTGTATATCTGAAGAAACGGCAGTTTTAACTTCTTGTCCTAAAATGTTGTATAAACGAATCGTTGCAGTTTCATTGTTCTTTAAATCAATGGTAAGTCTGTCGTTGGTAGGATTCGGATAAATTTTAGATACAATATCGTTGGCTTCCGGAATGGCGACGTCAATGTTGCAGCTGTCGGAATTGTTAGCGCTAAGTCTTAAATAGATGGTTGGTAATGCATTGGGGGCAGGATAATAATATTCGTTTAAGAAAGCAGCATCTCCGGTAAACATTTGATATCTGTGTTCAGTATACACTAAAAGAGGATTGTTATATCCAAAAGGATCGGCAAATTCATTTTCAATATCATCAAGGTGTTGGTAGCGTAATGAAAATTGATTACTGATACGGATAGGATAGCCATCAGCCCATTCACCGGCAACAACTTCACCATGATATAAGGTATCGCCTAATTCATAGTCATATCCCGGTATAAAATGAACCATAACTGCTAATGCATCTCCGCAAGGAACGTCAAATCCGTTTGCAGTAACGCCGTCATAGGTTAAAGGGATATCTATAATTGAATATCTATACCAAGAAGTTCCGGCAGAATCCCAAGTGTAAACGGTATCACTTGCTTGTAAAATATAATCAATTTGAATAGTATTTGGAGAGGTAGGAACCATGGATAAACCTTTTACTTGGTTAGCACCATTAACGGTAATTTTGGGGATTAAATACATAGTATCTTGATGTCCATTCATGTAAACTGTAATATAATGATCGCGTTTGCCTCTGTAAGGAGCTACAGTTGTGGCAAATACTCTTAATGTATCCGGACTTGCAGGATTATATCCTTTCGTGCCCATATAATATAATCCAAACATTTGAATAGAATCTAATCGGTAAGCATAGGTTGTTGCCGGTGGAGTAGGTAATATACCACTGGTAAAGTTTTCGTTAAATACCGGAGAATAGGGGTCTATAGTCATTCCCATGCCAATAGCACCCGGTGTAAAAATGTCTGTTGCATACACTTTCAAGCAAGTATCCGGTAAAAGGGCTAAGAATGAATAAGAATCCACAAGCTGTCCTTTTTGAGTTTCATTCATTAGATAGTTGAGGTATCCGCTTGGATATAACAAACCAATAACTTCATAATCTTTTTGTTGAAGTCTGTTAGGCTCAACCAATGGTAATAACTTTTCTTTACTTTTTGGTTCTTTAGGGAAATTTTTATTTAACGACTTAATTTCTACTTGAGCACTCATACTGATTATAAATGCCACAAATGTGAGAGATAATACAATCTTTTTCATCTTTTTTTTTATTTTTTGATTAAATTAATTATTGTTAATTACGTCCTAAAATTTTATCAATTATTATGCCAGTAAGATTATGGCATCTTATCGCAATGCAAAAGTATATAAATTTTTAATATAGTATAGGTTAATAAACTATATTTTTTATATTATCTAATTAATTCCATGATTATTTGGATTTTAATGTGATAGCTATAGTATGTGTCTTTATCTGTTGAATAAATTATGTTTTTAATTATTCGGTAGAATCATAAAAATTGTATTTTTGCAAAAAAAATCACTAAAATATAATTCACCATTGAAAGCCGAATCATCTAACAAAGCAGCAAGCGAAACCCCATTAATGAGGCAATATAATTCATTCAAGGCAAAATATCCGGATGCTTTGTTGTTGTTTCGAGTGGGCGATTTTTACGAAACTTTCGGTGAAGATGCTATACGCGCTTCTAAAATTTTAGATATAGTCTTAACCCGAAGAGCCAATGGGTCGGCGGCATATGTTGAATTGGCCGGATTTCCGCATCATGCCATAGATACGTATTTACCAAAATTAGTACGTGCCGGACTGAGGGTAGCCATTTGCGATCAATTGGAAGATCCTAAATTGGCAAAAACTATTGTTAAAAGAGGAGTTACCGAGTTGATTACACCGGGAGTTTCTTATAACGATAAAATTCTTGAAACACGACAAAATAATTTTCTGGCTAGTGTACATTTAAGTGATAAACATTTCGGTATTTCTTTTTTAGATATCTCAACAGGAGAATTTTATGTCTCTCAAGGGGATACGGATTATATTGACAAATTATTGCAAAGTTTTAAACCCAGTGAGGTAGTGGTTGAAAAAAGCAAATTGTTGCTTTTCAAACAATTATTCGGAGATAAATATTTATGTGCGACGTTTGAAGACTGGGTATTTACTCCTGACTTTTCCAATGATATTTTATTGAAACATTTTCAGGTGCAGTCATTTAAAGGATTCGGAGTTGAAAATGTACCGCAAGGATTGATAGCTGCCGGCGTGGCAATGCATTATCTGTTTGAAACCCAACATAACAATGTGAGTCATATCACAAAAATCACGCGTATTGAAGAAGACCATTATGTATGGTTAGACCAATTCACCATTCGTAATTTGGAATTATTGGATTCGCAAAATGCCAATGCCGTTACTTTATTGGATGTATTGGATAATACTTTGTCGCCTATGGGTTCCCGTATGTTGAGAAAATGGCTGATGCTACCGTTAAAAGATAAGGTGTTGATAGAAGAAAGACTTGAAATTGTCGATTTATTTATGCATCAATTGGAATTGTCGGAGGACATATCTTCTCAAATTAAATTAATAGGAGATTTGGAACGCTTGATTTCCAAAGTAGCTGTTTCCAGAGTAAGCCCGCGGGAAGTTGTACAAATACAAAAATCATTGTATGCCGTTGAAACTATAAAATTAACTTGCGAGCAGTTTGACAATAATTGTTTGACTAAAATAAGTGAACAAATAAACCCGTGTGTCAGCATACGTTCAACCATCGAACGAACACTGAATCCTGAGGCTCCTGCCCATGTGAATAAAGGAGGTATTATCAAGGAAGGCGTAAACTCCGAATTGGATGAATTGCGTGGCATAGCTTATTCCGGGAAAGATTATTTATTGCAAATTCAAAAAAAAGAGATAGAAAGAACAGATATATCCTCATTAAAAATAGGCTATAATACTGTTTTCGGGTATTACTTGGAAGTAACCAATACGCATAAAGAGAAAGTTCCAAGCGATTGGATTAGAAAACAAACGCTTACCAATGCCGAAAGGTATATTACCGAAGAGTTAAAAGAATATGAATCCAAAATATTGGGAGCTGAGGATAAAATTTTAAGTTTGGAACAAAAGATATTCAGCGATTTATTATTAAGTATGTTGCATTATATTCAGCCCATTCAAAGAAATGCTCAGCTGATAGCGCGTTTGGATGTGTTACATTCTTTTGCTATTACAGGAATAAAAAATAATTATGTAAGACCTAGTATCAATGAATCATTTAGCATTGACATAAAAAATGGAAGGCATCCGGTGATAGAGACCCAATTGCCTGTAGGAGAGAAATACATTGCCAATGACATGTATCTGGATAATGAGAAACAACAAATTATTATCATAACAGGTCCGAATATGTCGGGAAAATCAGCCTTGTTGCGTCAAACGGCACTCATCGTCTTAATGGCACAGATTGGTTCATACGTGCCTGCAGAGGAAGCCTCTATAGGTTTGATTGATAAAATTTTTACCCGTGTAGGCGCTTCCGATAATATCTCTTCGGGAGAGTCTACCTTTATGGTTGAAATGAATGAAACAGCAAGTATCTTAAATAATATCTCAAATAGAAGTTTAATTTTATTGGACGAAATAGGTAGAGGTACCAGTACGTACGATGGTATTTCCATTGCCTGGGCAATAACCGAATATTTGCATGAACATCCTGCTGCACGGGCTAAAGTATTGTTTGCTACCCATTATCATGAGTTAAACCAAATGGCAGACATGTTTAAACGTATAAGAAATTTCCACGTAACTGTCAAAGAAATTAATAATAAAGTTCTTTTTCTTCGTAAACTGGCTCAAGGAGGTACCGAACATAGTTTCGGTATACATGTAGCACGTATGGCAGGAATGCCTCCTGAAGTTCTGAAACGCGCCAATGAAATCCTAAGTAAACTTGAATCCTCTGAACATGAAGATTTAAATAGAAAACTTACCCATACGAAAAAAGAAATATCGACGCAATTAAGTTTTATTACCCTTGACGATCCTTTATTGCTCCAAATAAAAGAAGATATTTTAAATATTAATATAGATACCTTAACGCCTGTGGAAGCATTGATGAAACTCAATGAAATAAAGTCTTTGCTGAGGTAAATGCGAAAAAAAAATATTTTGCTTCCATTTTTTTTTGGGTTTTTAGTGCAATTCACTAAAATATAGTATGAAAACAAAAACGATGAAAACGTAAAAAACAGTTGTTCAGCTAAATATATAAAAAGATTTTTTTTTAGTTTTTTTTCTTTTTTTTTTTATTAATAAAAAATAAAGTAATATCTTTGCATCACATAAATAAAAATATTTTTTTTTTAACAATTAAATTTTATACTAGTATGAAAAAATTAATGGCATTATTAGTTGTAGCCGGAATGGTATTCGTTGCATGTAACAATACCCCAAAAGAAGAAGAAGTTGTTGCTGATGAAGCTGTAGTAACTGAAGAAGTTGTAGAAGCAGAACCAGTTGAAGCAGTTGAAGCAGTTCCAGCAGAAGAAGCAGTTCCAGCAGAAGAAGTTCCAGCTAACTAAGAAAAAGCTTGAGAATCAATCAAAAAGGCTACCATGCGGTGGCCTTTTTTTTTCTAAATAAAACAAGTTAATATGGACGAGAAATTATTGCAATATATCTGGCAACATAAATTGTTTGACAGTACGGATTGCAGAACAAGCCAAAATGAAAAAATCACAATCTTATCAGTGGGGGAACGGAATCTGAATAGCGGACCCGATTTTTATAATGCAAAAATTCTCATAAATTCCACCCTTTGGGTAGGTTGCGTTGAAATACATGTAAAAGCCTCCGATTGGTACAAACACAAGCATCAAGACGATAAGGTATATAATAATGTAGTGTTGCATGTAGTGTATGAAAATGATAAAGAAATTTCATTACCAAACAATGCGTTAGTCCCAACTTTAGCTTTACAAGCATTAATTTCCGAGAAAATCATTCAAACCTATACTTCTTTTTTAAAATCAAAAGAAAACATTCCTTGTAAATATCAATTCTCGCAAATAGATGCTTTCCGCTTGTTTGCCTGGCTTGATAGAATGTTAATCGATCGTTTGGAAGAAAAAACCGAAACAGTAGCATTATTATTAGAGCAATGCAATCAGAATCAAGAAGAAGCATTTTATCAATTTTTGTCGTATTACTTTGGACTTACCATTAATAATTTACCTTTTCAACTTTTGGCAAAGTCTATACCCTTGCATTACTTGGCAAAACATAAAAACAATTTGTTTCAAGTAGAATCCTTGCTTTTTGGGCAGGCAGGATTGTTGGATGTTGAATTTCAAGAAGAATACCCCCGAAAATTAAAAAAGGAGTATGAGTTTCTAAAGCAAAAATTTGGGTTGCAAAAAACATGCACCAAAGAGATGTGGAAATTTGCAAAAACATATCCATCGGGATTTCCCAGTATTCGCATAGCTCAATTGGCAGCACTTATTCATAAATCGTCGGCTTTGTTGTCGAAGATTATGGAGGCTACGGATGTAAATGATATACAAACTTGGTTTTGTGTTCCATTAAGTTCTTATTGGGAAACGCACTATGTGTTTGATAATCCATCTTCTAAAAAGTCAAAACATATGGGAGAATTGGCAATACATACATTGATTATTAATGCAGTGCTTCCTTTTATGTATCAAGTAGGGAAAATTAGAAACTCACAGGAGATAAAAAATAAAGTGGTGCAATTTTATGAAGATATTCCGATAGAGAATAATAAAATAAGCAGAGAGTTCCAATTGTTACGGGATGATTTCAATAATGCTTTTCATTCTCAGGCGCTCATACAATTAAAGAAAAAATATTGTGATGCGAAAGCATGTCTTCATTGCGGTATAGGCTTATATTTATTGAAGTTGTAGTTTTTTTTCTTCGGTAAATATCCATCGGATAGATGAAATTAAAATTATTTTATAAAAAAAACGATATGTTAAGTAAAAATTCTTTAATTTTGCAACCTAAAAAAAATTAATGAAGATGCGTGTTTTTAGCTTTATTGTTTTGATCGTTTTATTTTTGGGATGTTCTCATAAACAGGATACAAGTATATCTACAGATTTAGTGAATATTCCGTTAAATGCAGATGGAGAAGTTGCCGATGCAAGTATGCCTGCATTTGAATTTGAACGTACCGATCATGATTTTGGGACATTGAAAGAGGGGGAAAAGGTGAGCTTTACCTATAAATTTAAAAATATAGGGAAACGCGATTTAATCATTTCAACTGTGGTTCCCGGTTGTGGCTGTACCGTTGCTCAATTTACAAAAACACCTGTGAAGCAAGGGGAAAGTGGGTTTATCACTCTTAATCTTGACACAGAGAGCAGAAGTGGAATGATGCGGAAGAAAGTAGCCGTTCAGGCAAATACGTATCCGGCAGAAACGCTTTTATGGTTCTCGGCTACTGTAGAATTACCTTAATTTAAACTATAATATATAATTTATGAATTTATTAAACATCATTTTATTTGCTCAACAAGGAGCAGAAGGAGGAAAAGGAAGCGGGTATCAATCTTTGATATTTATTGCGTTAATCATTGTGGTTTTTTATTTTTTTATGATACGTCCTCAATCAAAGAAAAATAAAGAAATACAAAAATTTAGAGAAAATCTGAAAAAAGGTGATAAGATAGTTACTATTGGTGGAATACATGGTAAGATTTTAGATATGGAAGGAAGTATTGTTGTTATTGAAGTGGAGGGGGGAACAAAACTAAAAATCGAAAAAAGTGCTGTAGCCCAAAATGTAAATGATATAGGGACAACTCCTGCCAAATAAAGATTCTTTCTTCAGGCGTGATGGTAAAGAAAAAAACTAAAAAGAATTATGCTGTGTTGTTAACATGTTTATTATTAGCAATGTTAGCTTGGTTTATTGTGAAAATGACGGTAAATTACACAGCAACATATGCATTAGAAGTCGTTTTTTATAATCTCCCGGAAAATAAAGTATTAGTAAATCAATCAGATACTATGCTTAACGTTGTTTTTGAAGATAAGGGACTGTCATTATTGCCTTTAGAGCTTTCGTCTAAAAAATTGAAGATTGATTACGACAAAATCACTTCATCGTATCAAAAAAAATACAATCATATTTGTGTCCAAGAAAAACAGCTGAAAGAGTATATAGCAAATGCTCATAAATTTTCAAAAAACATCAAAAGTATACAACCTACTCGAATTTGTATACAACTGCAGGATGAAATTGAAAAATAATATATGGCTTATCCCTGGAATCATCAGCGTAGATACAATGCGTATGCTGACTATTTGAAAAAAAAATTTGGTGAACGCGTTCAAAAATTAAGTATTGATGCAGGCTTTACGTGTCCCAATCGCGATGGATTAGTCGGCGTGGGTGGTTGTACCTATTGTGACAATAAGGCGTTCAACCCGTCTTATTGTTGTTCCGATAAAAGCATTAATCTGCAAATAGAAGAAGGTATTGCATTTCATCAAAACAGGTACCGTAGGGTAAATAAATATTTGGCTTATTTTCAAGCATATTCCAATACCTATACTTCATTAGAAAATTTAAAAAATATATACCGGCAAGCTTTAGCTAACGATAAGATAATCGGGTTGGTAATTGGTACTCGTCCTGATTGTATAGATGAAGAAAAATTAGCTTTTTTTGCTAAATTGGCTGAAACGTATTACATCATTATAGAATATGGAATTGAAAGTTGTAATAACCAAAGTTTGAAAGCTATTAATCGGGGACATGATTTTGAAAAATCAGTGTGGGCACTTAAGCTAACACATCAAATGAACATACATGCCGGTGCTCATTTTATTTTCGGCTTGCCCGGCGAAACAAAACAAGAATGGATGCAATGGGCAGGTGTTATTTCAGAACTGCCTATACATACGATTAAATTTCATCAATTACAACTAATCAAAGCTACGCCAATGGCTATAGACTACCATTTAAATCCTAATAATTTTCATCTGTTTGAATTTGATGAGTATGTGGATTTTATCATAGATTTTCTGGAACGATTGAATCCAACAATAATTATTGAACGATTAGCCGGAGAAGTCCCTCCTCCTTATTTAGTTGTCAATCCTTGGGGACATATACGTAATGACCGAATTTTACAAATCATTCATCAAAAGATGGAATTAAGAAATACTTGGCAAGGGAAATATTACAATTAAGAAATGTTTGTACTATTTTTTTTATACTTTTGCACCATTAATAAAAGGTTTGAAAACATTTTGTAAGATTAAAATTTTAAATTATGCATGTTGGAATTATCTGTCTTATTTATTTACTGGCACCTTTGGTTATTATTTTTTTATTTAAACGCTATAAAATTGTTCAACAAGTAGGGACTGTTATAATTGCCTATGCCATTGGTATAGCGTTGGCTCTTTTCGGTTTCATCCCCGTTGGTGAAGACCCTGATGCGGCATCCATGATCTCGTTGCAAAAATGGATTCAGAATTTAACGGTACCCCTGGCTATCCCGTTAATGTTGTTTAATTGTGATTTTAAGCTATGGACGAAGTCCTTACCTAAAACAATTGCGGCACTCATCGGGGGTGTTCTATCCATCATAATTGCCGTTGTATCTGCTTTTTTTATTTTCCGAAATGCCGGTATTGAGGATTATGCCAATGTAGCCGGTATGATGACAGGTATTTATACCGGTGGCACTATGAATTTTTTCGCATTAGGAGCAGCATTACATGTGAATCAAACAACGATAGTATTGACATATACTTTTGAAATGTTGGTTACCTTGGTTTTAATTTTATTTTTGGTTGGTGGCGGTTATAAATTTTTCAGATGGTTGTTGCCTTATAAAGATACTTTAACGGTTGAAGATGCCTCTAACCAAAGTGAAATGGAAAAAAACGGAGTGGAAAATTATGCCGGCATGACCAATCAAAAGGTGTTTCCACGTATGATGTTAGCTTTTTTGATTTCTTTACTCTTTTTAGGGATAGGTGCGGGTATTTCATTTTTAATTACAGGGCATATTAATAAAAATCTTGTGCTTCAAGGCTTACCTACAATACCACGATTGAATGAATTGATAATCATTCTAACTATCACAACTTTAGCTATTGTATCTTCTTTTTTCAAAAGGATACGTCTATTACCTAAGACATTTGAATTAGGAATGTTTTTTATTTTAATATTCAGTGTGGTCGTTGCTTCACAATTCGATATCTACAGTATAAATGTTTCTGCCTTGAATTTGGGTTTATTTGTGTTGTATATCATGGTAGTATCGGTAGTATTACATGTTATTTTTTCAAAGATATCGAAAGTGCCGGGCGATTTATTTACCGTAGCTCATGTAGGCATGTTATGCTCCCCTCCTTTTATCCCACCTATTGTTAGTGCTATGAAGAATAAAAAAGTGCTCATCAGCGGCATTGTTATCGGATTGGTAGGTTATGCAATAGGCACGTATTTAGGTGTCCTTTTAGCTACACTTTTAAAGCATTTTATCTAAATTAATTTATAATTAAAAAATCAATTTTAATGTTAAAAAAATCAATTCTATTTTTTTATCTTACAGTTATATTTCATGTGCTGTCAGCACAAACTGACAGTGCAAACGTTTATTTCACTCGTGATATTTCTCCGGAAGGGGTGATGAAGCTTTTTGCGTATATTCAAGATAATGTTAAAGGTAAGGTAGGCATAAAAGTACATTTTGGGGAAGAGGGAAATCAGTATTTTGTACCGGCATCCATGGTTGAGAAATTATGTTTGTCGTTAGATGCAACCTTAATAGAGACCAATGTAGCCTATACGGGAAAACGTCGCACGACAGAATCACACATACAATTAGCAAAAGAACATGGCTTTACTTTCGCACCTATAGATATTTTGGATGATGGCGGAACCTTGGAATTAGATGTTGTAGGTGCTAAGAATTTCAAAAAAGCCCGCATAGGTAAAAATATTGATAAATACGAAACTATCATTTATTTCAGTCATTTTAAAGGACATGGAAGTGCGGGTTTTGGCGGCTGTATTAAAAATGCTTCCATGGGAATGGCTACTCCCGAAGGGAAAAAGGCAATGCATTTTA
This sequence comes from Bacteroidales bacterium, assembly GCA_028703095.1. Taxonomy (GTDB): domain Bacteria; phylum Bacteroidota; class Bacteroidia; order Bacteroidales; family WCHB1-69; genus UBA5266. Next base: position 3,247 of record JAQVNO010000028.1, on the reverse strand, counting down.
ACGATTATCCTGCCACAGATACGGCTAAATGTATCAAGTGTGCTGCTTGTGTATCTCAATGTCCGGCAAATGCCATCAGCCTTAATCCTGTGATGATAGATAGAAACAAATGCATTGCCTGCGGCAAATGTGTAAGTGTTTGTCCGGCAAAGGCTATTGTCAATGCTGACAATCTGGAGCGTAAGCAGCTGTTTCTTGAGCGTTTGGTCGAATATGCAAAAACTACGACAGCATATAAAAACTCGCTTTATATTAATATCATTATTAATGTGTCGCCTGATTGCGACTGTAGTAGCAGTCCCGGGAAACCCTTTGTTGCCGATATCGGCATATTGGCTTCAACCGATATTGTAGCTATCGAAGCGGCCGCCCATGATTTGGTTGATCAAGCACATTCGTGTGATGATGCTTTTTTGAAAGAGAATTCTGTCAGCGGAAAACATCAAATTAATTATGCCGAAAGCATGGGAATGGGAACGAAAAAATATCGATTAATATCAATTGATAAATAGATTGTTGTGAAATATTAAATTAATTTTAATTATGAAAAATGCAATGAAATGGTCGGTTTTGTTAAGTGTATTTGTATGTATACATGCTTCTTATGCGCAAATGGATTCACTCGACGAACCAAAGAAAATAAAAACAGGCTGGACCTTCGGTGCTTTGCCAAGTGTTGCTTATGATGCGGATTTAGGCTTTCAATACGGAGCCTTGGCAAATATCTATTATTACGGTGACGGTTCGACCTATCCGGAATATTTGCATTCTTTCTATGTTGAAGCAGCCTATACGACAAAAAACTATGGCTTGTTTCGGTTTTTTTATGACTCTAAATATTTAATTCCTAAGCATCGGCTTACAGTAGATGTATCCTATTTACCAGATGCTATGTGTGACTTTTTCGGTTATAATGGCTATCAATCTGTTTATAATGATTCTTGGAGGAATTCTAAAAAGTATACCGTAGCAGAAGGATATAAATCAAGAGCTTTCTATAAGTACAAACGCGATATTTTTCGCTTTGCTGCCGATATGCAGGGAACGATATATCACAAATGGAAATGGAATGCCGGACTGGGGCTTTTGTATTATAATATTGATGTGGTTGATATCGCCATGCTTAATAAAGGGAAAAAGCCGGAGAATTTACTACCCGATACGATACAGGGTTTGTATGAAAAGTATATCGATTGGGGCATCATTCATCCCAAAGAACAAAATGGAGGCGTACATCCTTATATTAGAGGGGGGATTACCTACGATAGTCGCAACAAAGAATCTAACCCCTCGAAAGGGATATATGCAGATGCATTCTTAACCTATACAGCTGCCTTTGGTCAGCAGAAACGCTATAATAATTTGAAGTTAAATGCAAATTTCCGTCATTATGTTCCGATTTATCAAGATTATATTGCATTGGCATATCGAGTAGGGACGCAATTGCTTATTGCCGGGGAAAGTCCTTTTTATACCAATAATTATATGAATACCTTATACATTCAGCGTGTTCTATACGAAGGGTTGGGTGGTGGAAATTCTTTGAGAGGTATATTAAGAAATAGAATCCTTGCCAATGGCTTTGCATTTTCAAATATTGAATTGCGTTTGAAAGTATGGAAATTCGATATAGGGAAACAGCATTTCTATTTGGGATTCAATCCTTTCTTTGACATAGGAATGATAACGCAAGCGTATCATCTCGAAGAAGATCATGTTAAGAATGTGATGGCAGTGAATAATCCGGAAGATGATCCGGCTGATTATTTTGATTTCGATACATCCTCAATTTACCGTCCGCATATGTCGGCAGGTATAGGTCTTAAAGTAGCCATGAATGAAAATTTCATTCTTTCGGTTGATTGGGCAGTGCCTTTCGATAAACAAGATGGTGCCGGTTTATCGAATTTATATGTGAAAATAGGTTATTTATTTTAAATCATTCACTTCATCAGGGTGATGTAAGATAGGAATATACTCTTTTAACCCACTTATTTCTAATACTTCTTTGACCATTTCGCAGGGATTGAGTATAGCAATTCGTTTATTGGAAGCATCTAACTTCTGAATCAAGAGTAAAAAGATGCGTATCCCGGCACTGCTGATGTATTCAAGCTTTTCTAAATCAAAAACGAGATGGTCCTGTTTTTTGCTTAAGATATCATCCATTGCTTTTCCAAATGAGTTGGCATTCAAGGCATCCAGACGGCCGCTAAGTGCTATGAGGATTGGATTTTCAGTGCGTATTAAGGTGTATTCTATCATTTTTATTAAGGTATAGGTATTTTAAAACTGCTTATGTTTAGGTTGTTTTCTCGTTTGTAGAAAAAATCTTCCGTTAATTTGTTGATTAAGGAAAGTCCTCTTTTTCCGATAGTAGTAATGTCAGCAGCGTTTTGAGTCGATGCTGTCATCGAACTACAGATATCAAAGGCTTGTCCGTTATCTCTATAAACGATTTCAATGCAATGGTTTGTGATGTCCATGTCAATAGCAAGTTGTTTGTTTTCGGTATCCAAAAAGCCATATTTAAAAGCATTGGTAACAAGCTCTTCTATAACAAGTTTAACTCTATGCATTGTTTTAGTGGGAACATCTTTATTTTCTAAAAAATGCTCGGCTTGGCTATTGATTTCATTCAGAATGGATATGCTCTGTACATTTTTGAATGAAAGGTGTAGGACTTCATCCGTTAAACTTTCCTTCACTTGTATACATAGCATACTGATATCATCGTGTTGAGGAGTAGAAGTTGTAAAGTTTTTTAATGCTTGACAAACAGAAGGAATAAGCTTGTCTTTGTTACGTTGTGAATAGTTTTTTAATATCTCAAGTAAAGAGGTAGTACCAAATAATTCATTATTGGTATTCATAGCTTCGGTAACGCCATCGGTATATAAAAACAAGGTATCGTTAGGATGTAATTTGCACTGAGAAGAAATGATTTGTTTCGGCTTGATAATTCCTAAAGGAAGCATGTGGGTGTGATTCATGAGAATTATTTCCGTATTTTCGCTAAGTATGACCGGATACGTATGTCCTGCATTGACATAGTTTAATTCATGGGTTTTTATATTAAAAATGCCGGTGAAGAGTGTAACAAAATATTTATCCGGATTATTGGCTTCCAAGTAGTCGGATGTGAGTTGTAGGATGCGACACAGATTATTGCCGGCGATTTTTGCATGAGCTCTTAGTAAGGTAAGGGTAGAGGTCATAAACATGGCAGCTCCCATCCCTTTGCCCG
>JAQVNO010000027.1 GCA_028703095.1 Bacteroidales bacterium | reverse complement strand
CTTTCCTCCTATAAAGATACTGTCATAACCATTGGCATCGGTAACATTGTTAAAAGCATAATAACTGATTTTCCCAAAACCATAATCATAATTAATGTCTTTAGGAACTAGAAAGGAAAATTCAAAAAGACCGTTTTTTACACTGGCTTTCCCTTTAAACAAAATATTTTTTTGTAATAAAAATTTCTTTTCAACACTGTTGCTATTATTTAACAAAGTGGTAATTGTTGATGGTTTATCATAGATGGCAGGATATACATATCCATTAAAATCATTCATAGTTTGATTGGCAGCATTCGTTACCCTACCTTTAATAGTAACAAATTGCAATGCTTGTATGGTATCGGTCTTTGAGGAAATTGAAGAAGTATTAATGCTATCGGTAACTACTTTATTAATGGGATAAGCAAGTGTCAAGGAAGGATCTCCCATGAGCACATACATATTTACACTTCCCGACATATTCTTTGCCTCTGAAAAAATCTGCCCTATAGTACGGTGGGCATTCCCTACTTTTTCAAAGGCATATTGATGTAATACTTTGCCGAAAAACTCATTAGTAGAACCGTAAGAATTTCTGGTAGCAGAAATCACTCCTATCCCACCACCATCCGATTTCAGCAATATGTCTTCTGAAGGGGATTGTGAGTTAGTTTTATCATAAACTCCGAAAGAACAAGAACCGGCATAAAACAAGGCTTGATTAAATTTATTTTCCCACGAAGCGATATCGGTTCTTTTCAGAAAACGTTCGTTTGCCCATCCGTTATCACCACCATGTCCCATATATGTAAAAATCAGAGTCCCTTTATTGATGCGTTGATTCATAGCATTGGTAGCATCAGGATAACGCTGTCCCTGAGAAGTTGAGATTTTTTTAAAAGCATCTAAATATATTTTATCTACATTAATAATCGGAAAAGTATTAAACACAAAATTAGCTATTGATTCGGCATTTCCGAAATGATTTTGGTCTGCATCATCATCGGCAGAAACGGTAATACTATTTCTCCAATCGGCAAGATTAGAAACAGCATTGGTATGGGACGAAGCTAAGTTTTTCCTACTTGCATAATCCATAGATTTTTTTACAACAATTTGTGCCTGATTTTTCGTGCTAACGGTAAATCTTCCCAAGCCCATATCCATAGAACCCGTATTATTATAACCTTCTCCATCATCTAATTTAACTAAAAAATCATCGGTAGATAAACAATCGTCTTTTCGAAAAGGCTCTTTCCCTTGATAATTGGGAATAAAATTACTATTTAAGCCGGTTTTATTTCGAAAATCATAGGAAGTTTTTCCAAACAACAACACATTTTTTGGATAAGTTACCGCATTTCTGTCATAAAGCATCTTTAAAAAATTACGAATAGCCGCTAAATCTTGTGCTCCACTACTAAATTCATTATAAATCTGTGTAGTTGTAACCACCATGCATATCATTCCATCGTTTGTTTTTCTAAAATTTGACAATTGATTGGCATAATCAACAAAATCGGGATGAGTCACTATTACAAAATCTGCCGTAGTATAACCATGTAAATTTTGATTGGCTATTTTTCCGATAGGTGTTACAGAATAAAAATTAGACCCATAAAAAGCAATAAATTCACGCAAAGTATCGGCAGTCAGCTTAAAACGTAATGTATTTCCACTCACTCTTGCATTTATTTTACTGACATCATGGGGATTAGTAACTTCCCAAACACTTACATTATTACCCTTAGTATCAAAAACATATTCACATACATTGCCGGGACCGACAAATTCAGTATTGCGAAATGCTATTTGATTACCAAAAGCTTGTAATTTACATTTTCCATGAATTTCAATGTAGTCTAACCACCCGACAGCATTATTCGTAGGCTTTGTAAAGGTCATATCAATATTTACGGCATTTCCTGTCTGCGTATAAGAATATGTACTGGTGTGTTGTAACCCCTCGCTATGAGGAGCTATGTTCATAGTATACGTATTTGCCTTATTAACAGTAGCCGTAAAACGAGAATAAGCGGAAGGTGATTTGGCAGCAACAGAAAATCGCAGTATTGCTTTTTCTCCATTCACTAATTCAGGTATAGTCAAGGAATAACTATGAGTTATTACAGCATCATACACTTCACTGAACCATATTCTACTTAATTCATTCGGACTAATAGCATCCTTTTCATACACCTCATAATAATTAAAAGAAGACACCTCATGTGTCTTTGGCATTGTCGATTCTGAAATCGCTGAAACTCTTTTCTTTAGACCGATATTTTTATCAACATTAATGAAATAATAGGCTAAATCAGAATAGATATTAATGTTATGATTAAACAAAGTGGAAGCAGCATCCCAAGTTATGACTCCTATGCCGTAAAAAAGCACATAATCATCAGCATCAAAAATTCCGTCCTTATCGGCATCTATAATTAAGAGTGGAACTTCACTGAGATCATCGTAAGTAAAATCAAGTGAATTTTCAGGCAGCATTTTTCCTCCGTTACCGAATAAAGCAATGTCGCTTATTTTCAAATTATCAACACTTATTCCGACACTTTCAAAATCAGCATAAGTAATTTTATGAATACCTGTCTTTGATATGGCAATCTTGTAAAAATTCCCATGCGATAAAATAGAAGAAGTGGCATATGTCTTGGCTTTATGAACTTTACCTTCTTTCAAAGGCATCGATTTAGCTTGAATTGTAAAATATAATAGCTTTTCATAAGCAGTGCCCTTTTTCTTAAAAGGGGAAAATTTAATTTGCAAAAAAGCTTGTTTTTTCGTATATACTATATCTGTTTGTATTTCAATCTGTTCTTTAATAGAATAAGGATCTGTGAAATTTAATTCTTCTTTTGTCATGGGAATAAAGGTGGAAGAACTAAAAGACAATTCCGGTAAGACGTGAGCATCTGTGATAGGAATATATTGAACATACATTGGCATGAGAAACCCATTTGTTTTTTGAATATCAGCTCCTTCGAAATACATATATAAAAAAACCAGGTCGTCTGTAATTTTTTCAGTAACCGGCTTATGCCATTTTAAAGTGTCTGATAGAAAACCGTTCTGACCATTAATTATAAAAATATTAAATAAAAGTACTATGAAAACCGCAACTTTTTTAATCATTTTTGCATTTATAATTTTACATTTTTCTTAACGATAAGAATGAAATTATTATTGTGTAATCGTTCCGTTTAAAAAAAAGTAAAATCGCTATTTTGAAAAAAATAATATATTTTATGACATTTTTTTTAGACTTAATTATTAATTAATAAAATTTAAATTCATTAGTTGCGTTAGTAAAAAAACAAACATCATATAAGTTCTTGAATTAGTATAATATAAAAAAAGATAAAAATTAATAAAAAAAAATAAATAAGTCTTAAATTTATATTAAAGAATATATTACATTTGCATATAATTTTTTTTCATAAGGTATTAGAAGTTTATGGCAACATTTTTTTAATAATTAACGTATAACAGAGTAATTTTTTTGATAAATATATAATTTTTATTTTAAAAAAAAATGTATCTTTGCAGATTAAAATAAAGTAGATGATCAATAAGGCAAAAGCTATAGGTTTAATTGGATTTCTAGTGTTTTATGTGGGGTTACGCTCACAAGCACAAGACGTTCATTTTTCTCAATATTATGCTAATCCATTATATTTGAATCCGTCATTTGCCGGGTCAATTATTTGTCCGCGAATAGTGGCAAATTTTCGAGAGCAATGGCCCAATCAAAGCGGAAAATACACTTCTTACTCTGCTTCTTACGATCAGCATTTTGATGCTTTATCGGGTGGTATAGGTGTTTTATTCTTAGGTGATAGAGCCGCTAACGGTACCGTTAACACCAACGCCATCAGTGTTATTTATGCATATAAAGTTGACCTTTCCAAGAAAGTGGCTATGCGAATGGCTTTACAAGCTACTTTTCAACAAAAAACCTTAGATTGGAATAAATTACTTTTCGGGGACATGATAGATCCGAAATACGGGTATGTGTATGAAACACAAGAGGATTTAAAATATCTAAGCAAAGGTATTGCCGATTTTTCCGCAGGCATGGTCATCTATTCCGATAAAATATATGGTGGTTTTGCCGTTAATCACTTTACTCAACCAAAAGAAGGTTTTTTAACAGATGATGATGAGTTTTCTCGCCTACCTATGAAAATAACAGCGCATGTCGGTGCCATGTTTAATCTTAATAAACATAAAAGTAAAACCACTAAACGGATAGGTGATATGTCACTTTCACCTAATTTAATTTTCCAATATCAATCCAAATTATCTAATGGAGCAGCTTACTATACCATGAATTACGGAGCATATTTTAATGTTTATCCTTTAACGGTAGGCGTTTGGCTACGTAATGGATTGGAAAATGCAGATGCACTTATTTTCCTATTTGGATTAGAATATGAATTTTTCAAAATCGGCTATTCTTATGATATGACGCTTTCTACATTAAACGGATCCGGTGGATCTCATGAAATTTCAACACAATTTAAATTACCTTGTCCTGTGAAAGCAAGAAGAATAAGAGCCCTTAATTGTCCTAGTTTTTAACTTTAATTTAGAATAAAATTTATAAGATATGAATACACATAAAATTTTAAACTTATTAGTTTTAGTTAGCATAAGCTTATGCTTCATATTCTGTAATTCCTGTAAAAGAGAGTACTCTACAACTACAGGATGGGAATATAACAATCCTGAAAATGGAGGATTTGAAGTCGCTCCTTACCAGGAACAAATTACAGGTCCCGGACTTGTTTTCATTGAAGGTGGTCGCTTTACAATGGGAAGAACGGAAGAAGATGTAATGAAAGATTGGGACAACTATCCTCGTACGGTTACGGTTTCTTCTTTCTTTATGGATGAAGCTGAAGTAAGTAACTTGGCATATTTAGAATATTTACATTGGCTATATCGTGTTTTTGTTCCTGTTGATTTTATTTCAGTATATACAAAAGCATTACCGGATACTGCTTGCTGGCGTGATAAATTATCCTATAATGAACCATACGTTGAATATTATTTAAGACATCCGGCATATAGAGATTATCCGGTAGTTGGTGTAAGCTGGATTCAAGCTGTAAACTATTGTGCTTGGAGAACAGACCGTGTTAATGAACAGATTTTGGTTGATTTAGGATTAATCGAACAAACAAACGAACCTTCTGCTGAAGGGTATTTTAACACCGATGCTTACCTCATGTATCCTGATTACGAACAAAATAGCGATAAAAGATTACAATACATCCTTACAGGAGAAGAACGAAATGCCCGTATGGAAGATGGCATTCTCCTTCCAAGATATCGACTACCGACTGAAGCTGAATGGGAATTTGCCGCATTGGGACTTGTAGGAAATACCTTACAAGAAAGAATATTGGAAAGAAGAACCTATCCTTGGAATGGACATTTTGCACGTACAGACGACAAGAAATTTTATGGCTCTATGGTTGCCAACTTCCGCCGAGGACGTGGTGATTATATGGGTGTTGCCGGAAACTTGAATGACGTTGCGGATTACACATCTCCTGTAATTTATTACTGGCCAAATGATTATGGTTTGTATAATATGGCGGGTAATGTTGCCGAATGGGTAATGGATGTGTATCGTCAAGTATCACTTGATGATATGACCGATTTGAATCCTTACAGAGGCAACTACTACACCACTCCAAAATTATTGGATGATGGCACTATCGATGATAGAATTGATGATGGCGATAATGTAGGTCAAGTGCCTATGGTACCGGTTTCAGATTTTAAAAATGACAGAAGACGAAACTATCGCGCTGCTGACAATAAAAACTTTTTAGACGGTGATTGGGCATCAACCTACGGTGGTGGAAATACAGAAGTATGGCAAAGACAAGGTCGAAATGAAAGGGCAAATCTTGAAATGTACGGAAAAACCGCCTACCCTCGTGGAACCTATTCTTTAGTGGAAGACAAAGCAAAAGTATATAAAGGTGGCTCTTGGAAAGACATGCAATATTGGTTAAGTCCGGGACAAAGAAGATTCCTTGACGAAAACGAAGCAACCGCTTATATCGGATTCCGTTGTGCTATGGCACGTGTTGGCTATCCTAATTATGGAAGATAAAAATTTTTAAATCATATTGACAATCCTCCCTTGCTTGCTTTAAGGGAGGATTTTTATTTAAAAAATATTACAATGTTATCCATTCCCGACATCTATAATTTATATCTTACTTATCCGATAATTTGTACAGATACAAGAAATATTACTGAAAATTGTATTTTCTTTTGTTTGAAAGGTGAAAATTTTAATGGAAATACATTCGCACACCAAGCCCTTAAAAATGGAGCTTCCTTTGTTATTGTTGACGAAAAAGAATACGTACTAAATAAACGATGTATCTATGTTAAGGATGCTTTAGAGACACTGCAAACACTTGCTCATTTTCATCGCAAACATCTGAATATCCCAATCATCGGCATTACCGGGAGCAATGGTAAAACAACAACAAAAGAACTAATTAATGCCGTATTATCTTCACAATACAATGTGTTTGCCACCCATGGAAATTTAAACAATCATATCGGCGTTCCATTATCCTTACTCTCTATTAATAAAGATGTAGAAATTGCCATTATTGAAATGGGAGCCAACCATCCCCATGAAATAGCTTTTTTATGCTCAATCGTTTTACCGACTATGGGATTAATTACCAATATAGGGAAAGCCCATTTGGAAGGATTTCATACCATTGCTACAATAATTGAGACCAAAATAGCCTTGTATAAATCTGTAAAACAAAGGAACGGACAGCTATTTGTAAATAAGGATGATTCTTTATTACTCGCTTATGCAAGCGGTAGTCCCTTAATAACTTATGGAAAACATACTGATGCTGACTCTCAAGGCGAATTACTTTCCGATGATTTAGTTTGTAATATTTTACTGCCAACATCCAATACCATTATCTCTACTCAATTAATAGGGGATTATAATTTTTACAATATTATGGCAGCCATTGCTGTAGGAAGCTATTTTAATGTTACTTTAACAAACATTCAAACCTCTTTGGCTAACTATAAACCTACAAATAGTCGTTCTCAGATACTATATATAGAAACCAACACCATTATTCTTGATGCCTACAATGCAAACCCTTCGAGTATGGAAGTCGCTCTTTATAATTTTGCTTCCCTCAAAACAAAAAATAAAATAGTCATATTGGGCGATATGAAAGAATTAGGGATTGCTAGTGAAGAAGAGCATCAACATATTGTAAATTTAATCAATAAATTGGCTTTTACCGAGGTTTTTTTAGTGGGCCCGGAATTTAACAAAACACATAGTCACGGCATGAGAACATTTGAATCTTATGAAAAAGCATCTGCCTTTATCAGTCAACATAAGCCTCTACATTCCGTAATATTAATTAAAGGATCGCGAACGATGAAAATGGAACGTTTTCTTGAAATAATATAACACGAAACATGAAAACTAACATTATAGGTATTATGTCAGGCACTTCATTGGATGGAGTAGATATAGCGTATTGTACCTTTGAAAAAACAAAAAACAAATGGCATTATGATATAGTTAGCGCCGAAACCTACCCCTATTCTGACGAATGGTCCTCCCGCCTACAGCACTTGGAACATGCCGACGCATTTACATTTGCTCTGACAGATAGTGAATATGGACATTTACTCGGACAATTGGCAAAATCTTTCATAGAAAAAAAACACGTAAAACCGGATTATATTGCTTCTCATGGACATACTATCTTTCATCAACCGGAAAAAGGATTTACAAAACAAATTGGTTCGGGTGCTGCTATTGCTGCCGAATGCGGAATCACTACAATTTGTGATTTCAGATCCTTGGATGTTGCATTAGGAGGTCAAGGGGCTCCTTTAGTCCCCATAGGAGATGAATTACTTTTTGGCAATTATGATGCTTGCTTAAATATTGGAGGCTTTGCAAATATATCCTATAATATAAATAATGTTCGTGTTGCTTTTGATATTTCTCCTGCAAACATCATATTAAATTATTTTGCAAATAAAAAAGGGTTAAATTATGATGATAATGGCATTTTGGCTAAACAAGGGTGCTTGCATAAAAAATTATTTACTCATTTAAATTCATTGAATTATTATAGTAACTCTTATCCGAAATCCTTAGGTAAAGAATGGGTATTTGAAATTATGTTACCCCTTTTTACGCATTTTCAACTATCACCCGAAGATAATTTGAGAACTGTAATCGAACACATTGCATTTCAAATCAGTGAAATTATTAATAATACTAACATAAAAGAAATTTTTATTAGTGGTGGTGGAGCAAAAAACAATTTTCTAATAGAAAGAATGCAATATTATATGCCTACAATTAATACGGTAATTCCTAATAACCTGTTTATTGATTTCAAAGAAGCCTTGATATTTGCTTTTTTGGGATTAATGCGCATCAATCAAAAAAACAATTGTTTACAAAGTGTAACGGGAGCAGTCAATAACAACTGCGGAGGTTGTGTTTATCACATCTAACATTTATAAGCAGTAGGGAGCGATTCTATAGAATAAAAAAAAGATGTTTTTATTCTATAAAAAATTATTTTTTTGTTAAAGTTTGATGTTTTTTTTATGAAACTAAATACAATTTTTAGTACATTTGCATTTATAATTTAGGAGAAACATCAACTCCATCTAAATTAACGTAAATAATTAAATACTTGAATAATAAAATATAAAAAAAATGAAAAGCGCAAAGTATACATTAATACAAACAGGATTAATTATAGGGATAATTGTTCTTGCATTGTTAATATATCGCTCATTAATGCGTCCCGTAAAGTTTAATGAGATTTACGAAGCACGCAAAACAAATGTAATAGAGAAATTAGAAAACATTCGCATCTTGCAAAATTTCTATAAAAACGAAAATGGTTCATATGCTAAATCTTTTAACAAACTAAAATCATTTTATACAGACGGAAAAATGAAAATTATTGTTAAAGAAGGTCATGTGCCGGATACCTTGACTGAGATTGAAGCTATTAGATTAAAAATAGTTCGAAGAGATACTGTATTAGTAAATGCAAAAGATGAAATTTCAAAATCTTTACCTAATCTAGATGTAAAAACATTTGATATTATCCCCTATTCTCATGGCGAACAGTTTATCATTGATGCCGATACAATTGTTAAGGGAAATATCAAAGTACATGTATATGAGGTAAAAGCATTAAAATCACAATACTTAAAAAACTTAAATGAGGACACACATATAAAAGCATCCTTTCTCAGTAGAATCTTATTTAACGATTTACAAGATCAATTCTTAGGTCCAAAATTTGATTATAAAGATAATGTTATTGATTTGATTCTTGGCTCTTTAACAGAAGCCACAACGGATGGCAACTGGCAATAGTTATGGAAACAATTAAAATTGCTTTCAACTATAGAAATTCTATTGAAAATATAGATTTTGACAAATGCACAAAATCCATTCGTGTGTTATCAGACACTTTTTGCATTTGTATCCATGAAACCGATAGCAACGAAACCTATTTAATAAATCAATATCAAATTCCAAATAATATAACAGAAAATGAATATATTGCATATGTTTCAGAAGCTAACAATCAACTTTCAATAGAATGCAAAACCAATATATTTTATGTATATACTAAAATAAACACACAAATTCCTTCTGATTATTATGCTAAAGAAGGAGATAAGGCTATACTCTCTTTATTAACCTCTAAAGGACACGACTATATTCCGTTAAGTGAAACTATTGACTTTTATAATTTTACTAATCTTTCTGCTTGTAATGCATCTTTATTTTCTAAAATACAAGAACATTTTGCTGATTTTAAAGTAAAAACTACAATTTCAAGTTTGTTTTCAATGTTAATCAATTACAATGAAAGTGAAAAAAAAGTACTGATTTTTGTAGAAAAAATGCATTTTACTATTTTGGCCGCAGAAAAAAATTATTTTTTGGGAGCAAATGGATTCGGCTTTGTTAATGAAGCTGATTTTACATATTATACAATGAATTTTATACGAAAAATATTTATCAAAACAAATGACATTCAAATTATTATTTGCGGTAACATTGAAGAAAGATCTCCTATATTTCAATCCTTAAAAAAATATTTCAATCAAACTTGTATTTTACAAGCTAAAAATGAAACTAAGATAGATCATTATCATTATTACTGCGATATATTTTAATCCACCTTATTATGCGTATAATCAGTGGCAATCATAAAAAAAAGCAAATCATAGCTCCTCAAAACCTACCGGTAAGACCTACCACTGATTTAGCCAAAGAAAGTATATTCAATATTATTAATAACTATTTCTTTTTTGACAACATCAATGTTTTAGATTTATTTGCCGGCACAGGTAATATTACGTATGAATTTGCATCTCGTGATGCTCTCTCTGTTATTTCTATCGATAACAACCCTGCTTGTACGGCTTTTATCCATAAAACCATTGCTAAATTAGCATTCGAAAATGTACATATTATTCAAACGGATGCAGTTACATTCTTACAATCTTGCAAACAACAATTCAATATTATTTTTGCTGATCCTCCTTATACTTGGGATTCCTTTCTCATTCTTCCTGAACTTGTTTTTTCTCGTAATCTACTGTCAGAGAACGGTTTTTTAATAATTGAACATCCGGCACCTATTAACTATGAAAAACATCCTAAATTTTACGAACATCGAAAATATGGCAAGGTTAACTTCAGCCTTTTCGCCGAAAATTTATAAATCCCTAAAATTCAATAGATATGATTAAATCAATGACCGGTTTCGGAAGTTGTTCATCGAAAGACAACAAACAAAATTACACCGTTGATATTAAAACTACGAACGCAAAACAATTTGATTTCAATCTTAAAATCCCTTCCGAATTTAAAGATAGAGAAAATGAAATAAGAAAAATAGCCAATCTTCTTTTGGAAAGAGGTAAAATAGAATGCACTATATGTATTCAAAAAAATACTACTACGAATAGCCATTGCATCAATCACACATTAGTGAAAGCTTATTTTAAAGAACTCAAACAGATAGCAACTGACGTATCAATATCCATCCCTGATGTAGAAATTTTATCTATCGCGATGAAAATGCCGGATATCATGGAAGTAACAGATGGCCAAACCAGCGATGAGGAATGGCTTATCTTGAAAAATACTATTGAAGAAGCCTGTCGTTTAACTAATCTATGCAGAGAGAATGAAGGAAAAACCTTAGCTTCAGATTTCAACCTACATATCACAAATATCTTATCCTATTTAAACGAAATCGAACCTTACGAATCTGAAAGAATCAATGCCATAAAAACACGTTTGCAAAAAGCTTTAAAAGAACATGGCATACAAAATACAGATTTTGATGCCAATCGTTTTGAACAAGAATTAATTTTTTATATAGAAAAAATTGATTTTACAGAAGAAAAAGTACGTTTGGTTAAACATTGTGATTATTTCATGCAAACAATGAAAGATGATACTTCAAATGGGAAAAAACTCAGTTTTATTTCCCAAGAAATAGGTCGTGAAATAAACACATTAGGCTCTAAATCATTGGAAGTAAACATACAACAAAAAGTAGTGCAAATGAAAGATGAATTAGAAAAAATCAAAGAACAGTTGGCAAATATTCTTTAATTATAATAGGCTTTTTCCGGAAATTGAAGCCAATGATTATATTCACCTCCTAAAGCATCCACTGCCTCCCACCACACCCTTGTATTTTCAGGAAATACATATTCTTTTTTAAATGCACCTACAACCCACATATTTGCTTGGATTTCTGCTTCCAATTGCCCGGACTCCCATCCACAATACCCTATATAAAATCGAATATTTTCTTCATTCACCAAATCAGCTTTGATTAGGGAAATTAAATCATATTCTTTGCCTCCGAAAAACAACCCCTGCCGTAAATTAATATTATTTTCCAGTAAATCACCATACGTGTGTATAAAAAACAAATGATCTATCTCTACCGGTCCGCCGTTATATAGATTTAAACGTTTTTTAGTATCTGTTTTCACAAACTTTAGGGGTATTTTTTCTAATTTTTTATTAATAATAATACCAAATGAGCCGCTCTGATTGTGTTCGATTAATAATACAACGCTTCTATCAAAATAAGCATCTCCCATAAAAGGTACGGAAATCAGAATATTTCCTGCTTTTAATACATGAGAGGTTTGTTTTACACGTAATAGTTTTGATATCATTTTGCGTTCGATAATTATAATTTTGAAATTACTGCATCTGTCATTTGAATCGTAGAAGCAGCTCCTTTGTTTACCACATCCGGAGAACCGCTCATTTTCATCATATCGTATGTTTTAACTTTACCTTCATCAATAACATCGGCAATAGCTTTTTCAATGCGTTGAGCCAAAGCTTTTTCACCTATATAATCCAACATTAAGCAAGCCGATAAGAACATGGCGATAGGATTTACAATGGACACTGCATAATCAGCATATTTAGGCGCTGAGCCATGAGTAGGTTCAAAAACAGCAACACCATTTTCTCCAAATTGAGCTGAACTGGCAAAACCTAATCCTCCGACCAAGCCTGCAAAACCGTCGGATAAGATATCCCCAAACATATTACTTGCTACGACTACATTATAGTTTTCCGGATTTTTGGTTAACCACATCATTTGAGCATCAATATTCGTATCCCAAACTGCTATCCCCGGATAATCTTTTTTAGCTATATCTTGAGCTAATTTCAACATCATTCCGGAAGTTTCTCTTATAACATTAGGTTTTTCACATACGGTAATTCCTTTAAATCCTCTTTCTTTTGCATAATCAAAAGCTGCACGTAAAATACGTTCTGTATATTTTTTTGTTAAAATCCGTGTTGAAATAAAAACTTCATTGCGTGGATGCATTGAAAAATTAGATGCAAATTTTTTATGTGTCATAAAAGCATTCCAAACTTCATCCGATGCATTACTCCACTCAATGCCACCATACAAACCTTCCGTATTTTGACGAAATATCATGGCATCGACCATAGGTTCTGAAAAATCACCTTGTGCAGTACGACGAATAAAATTCAATGGATTTCCTTTAAATGTTTTACATGGACGCATACAAATATCCATCTTAAAATGTTGACGCATGGTAACAATAGGGCTATAATACACCAATCCTTTATTTTGAAGCTCAGGAATTAGTTCTGATGCCGCTTTGTCTTTAGGTTTGGAAGTAATTGCTCCAAATAAACCTATTTTATATTTTTCTAATAATTCAATGGTTCTATCAGGAAGTGGATTGCCCTCTTTACACCAAAAATCCCAACCAATATCCGCATGTACGTAATTTGCATCTAAACCTGCTGCATCCAACAAACGTATGCATTGTTCCAATACTGTTTTTCCGATTCCATCTCCCGGCATCGCCACTATTGTTCTCTTTGACATATCTTTAATTTATTTATATTATTTTTTTTATTAATTTTAAATTTTTACAAAATTATAAAATTATCTCTTGAAAAGACTTTATTTGAGTCTTGAAACAAAATTATTTTATAATTTTTTTATAAACAATACCATTTTATGCAACACTTCCTCTGAAATTGTTTCTTCGATTTTACCGTACTCATCTACCAATCCGCTATTTGCAACCTGGAAGAGATGATTCAATCCATCCATTACAAAAAACTCCGAAGAAGGATTTGGTATAAGATATTTTTCTAATAAGCGTATGTTTTCAAAAGGAACTTGCATGTCTTTGTTTCCATTTAAAGCCAACACAGGACATTTCACTTTTACAGCATACTCCTTAGGTTTCATGCGAATAAAATACAAATACCAAGGATTTGTCAATTGCATTTTTTTAGCCATAAATTCATTGGGAGAAAAACCAATGCGTGCTAAAAATTCAGATGTATAATTTTCTGAGAAAGAGGTATACAGTTCATCTAACTTTATTGATAATTTATCTGATTTTTTTTCTGTTTGTATCAGCGTAAAGATATCTCTATTCATTGTCTGACAAACTTGATTTTCTTCTTCGGAAAATTTCATTGTATTACACCATACGTTCGTTTGATATAATAACACATCGGGAGCTTCTTGTACTAAACCGGCTAAGGAAATCAAAAAATCTACTTTTTTATTTCTTGATGCCAGCATAAGCGCAATAATTCCTCCTTCACTATGTCCCATCAAACCGATTTTATTAAAACGTTGGTCTTTTGAAAAATATTTCCACGCTCCTTCTGTATCTTTAGATAAATCCATAGTAGTAGATACCAAATATTTATCCATTTTACGATCATCGTATCGGAAAGAAGCAATCCCATTACGAGCAAGGTAATCAGCAATTACTAAGAATGGTTTATGTCCAAAAATACTTTCATTCCTATCCTGCCAACCGCTACCACTTATCATAATTACCAAAGGGAAAGGACCTTTGCCTTGAGGTAAACTCAAAGTACCTGAAAGTAAAGTAGATTTATCTGCGCTTAAGAAATCAACATCTTCTGTTGTGTAAGGGAATGGTTCTTTCGGAGTTTGTGGCCGCTGCCATACTATACGTTTCGGAATACGTTTTAACTGAATGGAAAATTTCATGCCACTTTGTTTAAAAGTGCCTGTAATCAAATCTTTGTCTTGATCATAAACGCCTTTGAAACTTGCCCCTAATGAACGTATCGTTAACGCAAGTGTGTCATCTGAAAAAGTATAATTTGTAATAGGTATATCCTTAACATACTGATCAGGACTATCAGCAAACATAATAATTGTATCGTTTTGTTTTTCAATAGAAAAAGCCAAACGAAGCATAATATAATTATTAACTTTTAACGTATCCATCCATACACCACATAATTTTTCAATTTGTGCATTACTTACATGCAAACAAAGTAATAAACACAAAGTCAATATAATGCTTCTTATATAAACCATTAAAATAAGTGTTTAAATTGAATAAAAAAATGAATTATTTTACCAATTCATAAGTATCTAAAGCAATGACTAATTCTTCGTTTGTGGTTACAGAAAGAACTTTCACTTTACCTTCTGCTGTCGAAATAACTCCATCAACTCCTGCAAATTCTTGATTAGCTTTCTTATCTAATACTATGCCTAAACAATCTAAATTTTCAAGAATAGCTTCTCGCATAAACCATGCATTTTCGCCTATTCCACCAGTCATTGCAACGATATCTACGCCATTCATGGCAGCTGTATAAGCGCCTATGTATTTTTTTACCCTATAGGCAAACATATTAAAAGCATGGGTGCAACGTTCGTCTCCTGCTTCTTTGCCGGCTCGAATATCGCGCATATCGGATTTACCTCCTGATATGCCTTGTAATCCGGATTTTTTATTTACCAATGTATTCATTCCTTTATAATCTAAATTTTCATTTTCTGCAATGTACATTAATACTCCGGCATCAAGATCTCCGGTACGCGTTCCCATTATCAAACCCTCAACAGGAGTAAACCCCATAGAGGTATCTACTGACTGCCCACAATTAACTGCACATATTGAAGCTCCATTACCTAAATGACAAACAATAATTTTTTTGGTATTCCAATCCATCCCGAGTAATTCTGCGGCTTTTGGGGCTACGTATTTATGACTAGTACCATGAAAACCATAACGTCGAATTTTTTGTTGAGTATAATATTCGTAAGGGATAGCATATAAAAACGCCTCTGCCGGCATCGTCTGATGAAAAGAAGTATCAAAAACGCCTACTTGCTTCACTTGAGGCAACACACTCTTCATAACTTTTATTCCCAAAAGATTTCCCGGATTATGAAGCGGAGCTATCACACATAATTTTTCTATTTCTTTCATTTCTTTTTCACCAATGATGGTGCTTTCAGGGAAATATTCCCCTCCATGAGCTACACGATGGCCACAAGCACTTATCTCATTCACATTGGAAATAACACCTAAATCTTTATCTGTAAGAGTTTTTAATAATAAATCTATTCCAACAGCATGATCAGCGATGGGAACTTGCACATAATACTTATCTTTCCCTTTTGCTTTGTGAGTAAATTCACCCATTTCCAAACCGATACGTTCCATTAAACCTTTAGCCAATACTTCGGCATTATTTTCCATATCAATCAATTGATATTTGATTGATGAACTCCCACAATTTAACACTAATATCTTCATCCTTATTATTATTTATTTTAATATGTTATATGTTTTTTTTGAATTACAAAAATAAACAAATAAATAATAAGAATAATAAATAAAATTTGATTAACATAAAGATTTTTAATCTTAACGAACTATAGTTATACTACCGTTTAATATAAACATATTCGTTTGAGATTTAGGCGTTGCAGAAACTACCCAATAATACACTCCTTCTGAAACATCTTGCCCTGATTTATTTTTACCATTCCACCAAAAATTTTCATCTTCATAATTCGGGCAATTAGGGTCTTTACAATTTCTCTGCCATACCTTAGCACCCCACCTTGTATAAATTACCATTTCAAAATTTTCAAAATAGCCTAATATTTCCAATGGGTAAAAATAATCATTAATGCCATCATTATTCGGAGAAAAGATATTTGGAAAACTCAATGACTCTAAAACCAACAAATCATGCTTGGAACTACTTTCGCATCCATATTCATCAATTGCATACAAAATTATGGTAACTATTCCCGATGTTGTTGTATATGCATGGTAAACATCTTCACCTGCATCGGTAGTATCAGATGTTTTATCTCCAAAATTCCATATCCATCTCACAATTTGTCCATCATTTGGCAGTGATTTATCAATAAAAGCAGCCTTTTCTTTTGCTTTAATACCTTTATCTGTTCTATCGGTAACATCTTCACCTTTGGCATTTAAAATAATAAAATCAGCATCAGGAGGTATCCATGCATTCAGAATGACAGTATCGTTATAGCTTTTCACACATTGACTATTTAAAAATGTAACATTCAAGCGATAGGAATATGCCCCTGAGGCATAAAATAAACGACTCACCGGATTCCCGTTTAATTGAACACCGTCGTTAAAATTCCAAACAAATGAAAGTTCTTCTCCTGATATGTTTTTGGCTTCAAAATCTACCGATAAAGAATCACAAGCGGATAAATCGGAATACGTAAATTTTAAATCGGGAAAATCAAAGACTTTTATCAATTTCTTTTTTGTTTTTGTACAACTTTTAACACTAGAAGTTAAATTAACCAAATATGTTCCCGGATTATCATACTGTGTAATACCATTAAAATGTATACTATCTGATTGCCCATTTCCAAATTCCCAATAAAACGAATCAAGTGGTAAATATGATGGGTAAATATTTCCATGTAACGAATCGGTAAGATTTTGAAAAACAAGTGGAATCCCTTGACAATAGACACTATCGGTTAAAAAATCCGGATTTACATTAATCGCCCATACTGTATCATCATTCCAAAAATTTTGAACACATGGTAATCTTTCTCCGGTTACACTATCTGTTACCCACTTTATTAATTGCATAGAAGGAATATAACGCTCAGGAGACTGATAAGTATATGCATAAACTGAACTTAAATTTTGAGTAGCAGTAATCGTATTCCCATCGCCTGTAATAATAATCATAGTATCTGCATCTGAAATTTTACATGTGAAATGTACTGTCAAAGGAGCACATCCATGTAACGTATCAATTTCAAAAGTACCATAAGGTCCATCAATCCGTACATATTGTTTTTTAATAACAGTATCCGTACAATTTAGACTATTGGTAACAATTAATGTAACATCATACTTTCCTGCATATGTATAATTATGAGAAGGGTTTTGCAAAGCAGAGGTATTTGCTTTACTTAATGTATCACCAAATAACCACTCCCAACTGACTATAGAATTCCCATGCGAACTATCCACAAAATAACATTGTAATTCCGGACAAGGAGCTATGTATTCCGGTGAATAAAAATCAGCATGAACACGATGAACATAAACAGAATCAAGTCGAAAACTACTACATCCTATTACTGTATCTGTAACTGTTAACCGTATATATACCCAACGGGACGTATCAACTTCAAAAGCAAATTGTGCATTTTTAGAAATCGAACTACCTTGACCGTTAAAATCCCACTGATATGCCAAGCTTGTAATATGGGGTGTTGTAAGCGTTATATTTCGAAAAGACACCAATTGTTTATTACATACCTCAGAAGCAGATTTAGAGAAACCGGCATTTATTTTATATACGGTAATTTTATCTTCAAACAATATGGTGCTGTCACACCCTTTTTCATTCACAATACTAAGTGCTATATCATACTTCCCTCCACTCGTATATACAAATGTAGGATTCCGTGCCGTATCGGTTTTACCGCCTGACTGCCACAAATAATCAGTAATGGCGAAATATTGAAAAGGAGAAACAGTATATGATAAATCATTAAATATTACTGTATCATTTACACAAACAGGAGAAGGAACACTACAATCGGGCACACTCCGTGGATTCACAACAAAACGGAGAGTATCCATTCTGTAATCACTTGGTTCATACACATCTTCTATCTTATAATTCGTATCAATCGCACCAAGGTTTTTAATTCTGCCACAATTAATAGTATCTACATTATATAAATAAACATAATACACGCCATAATCAGGAAAATAAACCGACATATTTCTTCTAATTGCTCCTCTTTCATAATTAATAGAGTCATAAAAACTATGATGATAAATCACAGTTGTATCCATGATAGTTGCACTATCAATAGGATATCCCTTTGCTATTGCCCAATCCAGCAATACACTATCGACTACACGCATCCCCCAATAAGCTAAGCTACTTGTACACAAAGTAGAATCCCAAAAAAACGCTGTATCATCTTGACAAATTTCTTGTATCAACATAGAATCTCTGTCAGTAGCAATCATTTTCATATCAGCATATGAAATATTAATAAGTAGTACTATTGTGTCTTCACAATAACCACACGCATTATAAATAGAAGTGTTGTCATTGGCACATATCAATGTGAGATGAATTTTACCATCTTTTCCCATCAAATATGGACCATATTTATATTGATAATAAGGATTTTCAACCGTACTAGTATCTCCTTTAAAATTTGAACCGCCTAGTAAGGTTGAGTCAAAATCATTTCCGAAATTCCAACGGAATAAATTCGCTCCGATTGATTTGTTCATCGTATCCGGTAATATTGGAAATACATTACAAAAAGGATCTATAAAACTTTTATAAACAGCAGGATCAATTCGTGCAATTGGAGGACAAACATAAGCTTGAATATTTTTTGTTACCGAATCACTAGGACAGAAATTATGATAACATACCAGTGAAGCATACGTAATTAAGCCGGTATCTTTAAAACTTAAAACAAAACTGGTATCCCCAACGCGTGTAACATCTTTCCCATTCCAAAACCAAATCCACGAATTAGCATAAGCATCCCCTACCAAATTCCCGTTACTATCTAAAGAATCATGGGCTACTACCGGCATTTCATAGTTACTTTTACACGCAGTCGTTGGCGTTGAAGTCCAAACACAGATTGGCTTGAATCCAACAGCTATAGGAGCAACAGTTACTTCAAGAATACAGCCCTGTGCATTGGTTACTATTACTCTTACGTTAAACACTCCTGTATCATGGTACGTATATTCAACAGAATCAGTTTGAGTAGAATAAGTAGTATCTCCGTTATCCCATATCCACATATATTGTACAATCGGAGATGAAGTCTCAATGTATCCGAAACTAGTTGGCTTAACTGTAAGAGGAGCACAACCTCCCGGATGTTTATCAAAAAAATTTTCTCCCACTTGTTTCATAGGAAAAATTCTCATACGTTGCGGTACGATTTCTATTTTACATCCATAAGGTGTTATGATATACCCTTTTACATTCCATTCTCCATAACGTCCGTAAACATAAGTTGCTGTATCACCACTAAGAGCAATGGAGGTATCCCCCTCGGGATACCAAATTACCGATTCCAGACCAAAATCATCAAAGGAAGGATATTGGGTGATATTTATAAAAGTAATAACAGCATCAGAATCACAATGAGGATTTTCAAAAATAGTTACCAAAGCAGGAACGGAATCATAGACAGTAATATAATTAGTTTTTACTACCGTATCTATACATCCCATATCACTGGTTGCATATAAAGTAACTGTATATTTACCTGATTGTCCATAGGTATGCTTTACATTCTTTCCCAAATCACTTGAAGCATCTCCAAAAGTCCAGGTATATTGGATTGCATTACTTCCGGAAAAACTTATCTCTGTACTTGTATCACATACTACAGTATCAGAAGCAGAAAACACAGCAACAAAATGATTTATAGTAACATAATCTTTTTTAGACAAGGTATCTTTACAGCCTTTATCATTCGTAACAACAAGCATCACATCGTGTTTACCTACTCCAAATAATTTGGAAGGAGAAGCAGAGGTGGATGTTGTGCCGTCTTCAAACAACCAAAACGAACTCAAATGCCCACTGGAATTATTTGTAAAAGATATCATTTTTTTCTCTGCTGAATCGTTAACGCAATGAATTGAATCTGCCACAAAATCCGCAATAGGCTTGGAATAAACCGTTACAAATGACAATTTTTCTGTTTTAGTTGCACATCCCATTTGATTATAGCCAGTCAAAGACACTTTATAAATACCGGGTGTTTTGTATGTGTAGTTGGGATTTTGAATTGTTGATGTTCCCCCATCTCCGAAATCCCATAAACGACTCTTTACGTTCGTTCCTCCGGGTAAAATAGTATCGATAAAATGTATGCTTTCATACGGACAAATCGCCTTATAATTCGAAGAAAAATTTACATAAGGACCTGATGAAGCTGTAATATAATTATTAATCGTCTTTGATTTTTTGGTAGAATCTGCAAAAGTAACCATAAGCGTTATACTATACACACCGGGTGTATTAAACACATAGGTAGGATGTTGCACATATAAATGTGAAGAACCGTCCCCCATATCCCATTCCCAGGCTACCGGATTACCGGCTGATAAATCGGTAAACGTTACTTGCATAGGGACACAACCGGTAAGAGTATCAGCAATAAAATCTGAAGTTTGTGCATTTCCTTTATACAAAGAAATGATAACCAACAATACAAAAAAGATTAATTGCCTCATTTTTATTCTCTTACCTTATTAGTTTTATCTACAAATTTATATATTTGATTGTTTGCAATTTTTTTTATGATATAAACTATATCGTTAAGACGTTTTTAATAGCAAAAACGTTGCATGCAAAAAAAAATCACACATCCCAATCCAAAGACACAGGAAATTGCATCCGATATTTTACTAAATCCTCTTTATTCAATGTAACCGATATTATTTCCTCTTTAGAAGCAGCTTCCGACATTATAATTCCGAAAGGATTTACAACTTGAGAATTTCCTGAATAAAGCAATCCATTGCCATCCTCTCCTACTCGATTCACTCCAATTACATACGATTGATTTTCAATTGCTCTTGCAGATAATAAGGTTTTAAACACTTGCATGCGACTGCTAGGCCAATTTGCAATATACAGCAAACAGTCGTACAAAAATTCATTGCTTTTACGTGCATTACGGCTCCAAATAGGAAATCGCAAATCATAACATATCAATGGTAAAAACTTCCACCCTTTATAGTTTACTAATAATCGTTCTTGCCCATGTGTAAACAAATGCTCTTCCGATGCCATACGGAAAAGATGCCTTTTATCGTATCTATAAATCTCCCCATCGGGCATAATCCATAACAAACTGTTATAATACTTCCCATTTTCTTTCAAAGCCAAACTTGCTGTAACAGCCGTATGGTATTTTTCAGCACAATAACGTAAAAACCCCACACTTTCACCATCTATTGTTTCTGCTAATTGTATAGTATCAACGGCGAACCCTGTATTGAACATTTCAGGAAAAATCAATAAATCAGGGTTGCCCGTCATCCGATCCAAACACTGCTCATAGTGCATTAGATTTTCTTTCACAGCTTTCCATCTGATATCCGTTTGAAACAAACAAACATGTAAGGATGATACATTCATAGTGGTTATTTTCTAAATATTTCTGTTACTCTATCGAAAATTCCTGTTACATAGGCTATGGTCATACCATAATTTGAGACTGGAATATTATTATCCAGTAATTGTTTTACCCGGTTTGAAACTTGTTTTTCGGTTACCATGCAGGCTCCGCATTGTATCCCCATGCTAATCAAATTCAAATCAGGTAAAGGTGATAACGAAGAAACCCAATCAAACTCTAAACGTTTGCCTGTAAATTTCTGCAACATCGCCGGAATTTTATGTCTGCCTATATCTTCGCATGAAGTTACATGAGTACACGATTCCATCATTAATATTTTATCACCATCTTTCAATGTTGAGATGAAAGGCGTACCTAGTAAATAATCCGAAAAATTTCCCTTCGAACGAGCTAAAATAATACTAAAGCTACTTAATGGGATTTCAGCCGGAACAATCTTAGAAACGAAATCAAACACCTGACTATCTGTTATGACCAAATGAGGTTTTTGTTTTTGCAAATACGCTTTTAATTCAGGTGGTTGCAAGCCTATAGCAATCGCATTATTATCAAGAATATCGCGTATCAATTGTACTTGGGGTAATATTAATCGACCTTCGGGCGCTTCCGAATCTTGAGGCATAACCAACGCTATTAAATCTCCCTCTGACACTACATCCCCAAGCAATGTTTTAGAAATATAAGCAGATGGAGGAGTGATCTTTACGAGTGTATCTATCAATTCGGGAATACCCGTTTTATCTTGAGCACTGCATTCTACGATTGGACTTGCATATTCGGATAAGACAGAAAATAAATTTTTACCTATCGTTATTTTATCCGATTTGTTATGAACAATAACAAAAGGTATTTGATAATTATTTAGTTGTTTAATTACATCTGCCTCCGGTTGACCAAATATGTTTTCGGAAATTAAAACGATAGCCACATCAATGGTTTTCAACACTTCCATTGTTTTTTTTATTCGTTTCTCTCCCATTTCTCCAACATCATCAATCCCGGCGGTATCCACAAAAACAACAGGACCAATACCAAACACTTCTATTGATTTCTTAACAGGATCAGTAGTTGTTCCCGGAATATTGGAAACAATCGCAATATCTTGTCCTGCGATAGCATTAATTAAAGAACTTTTCCCTTGATTTCTTCTCCCGAATATACCGATAAAAATACGTTTTGTTTTCATGCTTATTTTTTATTGATGATACAAAAGTACACTATTTTTATTTTCTTTCAAACAATAGCATTGCTTTTAATGTACATTCCAAATCAGCATTAAAAAAAATTGAAAATCAAATTTATCAACATTAATATTAAAATAAATGCTTAACTCTTTTTTTGAGGTGCTATGAAAAATAGCGATTGATATTACCATTTTCTACCTTCATTTTTCCGACCTTCTTGAATAGTTCTTCAGGGTTGAATAATTCTTTTGTTTTTTCTTTTTCAGTTTCAAAAAACGATGGAAGCCTTTTCTAAAAACTCGGTTTCCCATTTACTTATTATTGTTGGATGGATTTCATTTTTCTGAGCTATTTCACTTAAAGTAATCCGCTCTTTTAATAATTCTAATACAAATTTATCTTAAAAACTGATGTAAACTTTCTTCCTGATTTTTTCATATTTTGACAGATTTTAACGTTTATTTTACGATGTTTTTTTGTTAAGGTTATTGTCCTATTTTTTTTATTTTTTCTTTTCCGAGGTGGAAAAATGCAGGAAAATACGCCTAAAACCCGCCATTTTTAGCTTGGAAACCGGCTTTTTCAAAACAGCAAGCCTGCGGATAAAATCCGCAAGCC
>JAQVNO010000117.1 GCA_028703095.1 Bacteroidales bacterium | reverse complement strand
GGTTCGATGGCATTTGCATATTGTTCTAATTTAAAAAGAATTGTAATCGGAAAATCTGTTGAATTAATTGGAATTGATGCTTTTTCTTTTAATGACAGTTTGCAAGAGATATATTGCAAAGCTGTTAATCCTCCTTTTATAACAACTTCCAATTTCAATAGGACACAAAAAAATATTCCCGTTTATGTTCCTTGTGGCAGCAAGACACTATATGAAGCCGATACATTATGGGGCAAATTTACAAATTTTATAGAAGTTGATTATACCTATCAACTTACAACCTATTCCAATGATGAATTAAGAGGATATGTAAGTTCGACCTATGCCGATTGCATAACACAACAAGCTGTGATAGAAGCTTATCCTTCCAATGGCTGCGAATTTACCCGATGGAATGATGGCAATACCGATAATCCGCGAAGCATAATTTTAAATAAAGATACAAGTTTTACAGCAATATTTGATATTAAATCAGGATTTTATCATATAACGGTATTAGCCAATGATTCAAGCTATGGAGAAGTAACAGGCACGGGCATATATTCAGAAAACAGTCTTGCAAAAATTTCAGCAACCCCCTTATTTTATGCCTATAGATTTGATAAATGGAACGATGGAAATACCGAAGAAGTACGAAATATAAGAGTTACCTGCGATTCTGTGTTTACCGCTTTTTTTTATGATTATTTGGGTGTTTCACACATAGAAAATACAAGCCCATTGCGTCTCTACCCTAACCCCGCCGGCTATCAATTTACTCTTGATAACGGACAAGAATTAATGAATGAAGTATACCTCTATGATGTAATGGGCAGAAAAGTAAAACATTTTCCCGTAAATACTCCTTCAACAACAGTAAATGTAAGTGATTTACCTAAAGGTATCTATATTTTGAAAATAAGCACAGCAAGCGGAGTGCTTGTGCGAAAAGTGCAGGTGGTGAGATAAGTGAAGTGTGAAGAGTGAAGAGTGAAAAGTGTCGCGAGTCCCGGGTCCCGAGTGCCGAGATTTTTTTCGTTCCGAAAAAATATGGGTAGGCTGTGTGTATCTCTTTGCGTTCTTTGCGTAAAACCTTTGCGTTCTCTGCGGTTAAAAAAAGGTAAAAGGGGAAAGGGAAAAGGGAAAAAGCTGAGAGCTCTTCTCGGGACTCGGCACTCGGCACTCGGCACAAAAACACTGACAGCTTTAATGAATTAAAAATTTCTTTTCCATAAAGAATTAAATTGTTGCTTGGTTGGCGGTAATAGCCACCACGTTGACAATATCATCGATAGAGCAACCGCGAGAGAGGTCGTTGATAGGGGCTGCCATGCCTTGCATCACCGGACCAATGGCTTCAGCGCCTGCCAGGCGTTGTACTAATTTATAGGCAATATTTCCTACTTCGAGGGTAGGGAATACCAATACATTGGCTTTGCCTGCAATAGCACTTCCCGGCGCTTTGCTGGCACCTACTTTGGGAACAATAGCAGCATCGGCTTGAAGTTCTCCATCGATGGCTAAATCGGGAGCCATTTGTTTGGCTATGGCTGTTGCTTCCACTACTTTATCTACCATTTCGTGCTTGGCACTGCCTTTGGTAGAAAAGCTGAGCATGGCTACGCGGGGCTCAATGCCGGCAACGTTCTTAGCTGTTTTAGCAGTTACAACAGCAATTTCGGCTAATTCTTGTGCATTCGGATTGGGATGAGCCGCACAGTCGGCAAAGACCATGATGCCGTTGTCGCCCCATTGTTTATCTTTCATAATCATGATAAAAGCACCGGAAACAACACTTACGCCGGGCAATGTTTTCACAATTTGAAAAGCCGGACGTAATACGTCACCGGTAGCATTCATGGCGCCGGCTACTTCGCCGTCGGCTTCTTTGTTTTTAATAAGTAAGGTGCCCAAATACAAAGGGTCTTTCACCAATTGCATGGCTTTGTCCATTTCCATGCCTTTGCTTTTACGCAAATCGCAAAGCATCTGAGCGTAAAATTCTGCCTTGGGGTTATTTTCCGGGTCGATAATAAGGGCTTTATCAATCTCTGTCAGATTCCATAATTTGGCATTCGATAGAATACGTTCTTTGTTTCCCAGTAAAATTAAGCGAGCTAATTTCTCTTTTAAAATAATATCAGCAGCTTTCAGGGTACGTTCTTCTGTTGCTTCGGGTAGCACAATGCATTTGTTTGCTTTTTGTGCCATCTCTTTTATGTGTTGCATTAAATCCATGTATAGATGTGTTTTGTGATTTTTAAAGAATTGATTATTACGCTAACAAAAGTACTAAAAATACATATATGAATATAGTTTTTTTAAGATATTCTTTACTGCTTTTTTAGCTTCGCTAATTAAAAAAATGTATTTTTGCATCACGAAATATTATGTGATAATAAACAGATACTAAGAATAAAATTAAAATTTGATAAGGTATGAAATCTATGAAAACCATACAAGGCTTTGTTTTGGCATTATTGCTTTCAAGTGGAGTCGTCCTATTGACGGGGTGTGAAGGAGCAGGCACACAGGGCAAAGGACTGATGTCGTCATCGGGAAGGTCGGGAGAAATGTTGGTTGTATGTGCCGATACGTATTGGAAAGGATTGTTGGGCGATAGTTTGCAAGCTGTTTTTATGGCACCCTTGGAATTTTTACCGCAAAATGAACCCATGTTTTTTATGTCGCAGGTGAATCATGAGAATTTCAATGCCATTTATCAGAAACAAAGAAATATATTATACATTGATATTTCCGAAAAACATAATGTAGCCAGAGTAAGTGTAATGAAAAATAAATGGGCAAGTCCGCAGATTATTGTTTCATTTTCTGCTAAAAGTGAAGAGGAAGCCATACAGCTGTTGAGTATGAAAAAAGAAAGAATCAAAGAATTGTTTATGCAATCGGAAATGCGGCGTTTGCAAAAAGCCCAAAAGGCACAACAAGATAGAAGTATAGATAAGAAATTGCAAAACTATTACAAGCTGTCAATGATTATTCCCAAAGGTTTTGTGTTTGCAGTGAGAAACGAAGAGTTTTGTTGGCTTCGCAAAGAAACTAAATATTGGGGGCAAAGTATATTAATACATTTTCAAGAGTATACGGATACTGCAATGTTGCAGCAAGCGCATATTATTGCCTATCGCAATACCTTAACCAAAAAATATGTTTTTGGCTCTATCGACAGCACCTATGTGCAAGTAGATGAAAAATACATACCCCCCGGCTCCGAATATTTCAATTTTAATGGACAGTATGCGGTGAAAACTCAGGGATTATGGAAAACAGTAGGAGGCGATTTTATGGGAGGTCCCTTTATTAGTTTCAGTATTTTAGACGAAAAGCGTAAACGTATTGTAACTGTTGACGGCTTTTTGTATGCTCCTACTGATGATAAAAGAGATTTATTACGTCAGGTAGAAGCTATTTTACTTTCAACAAAAATAATAGACTGATAATGAGGATTAGTAATTTTTTCTTTCTATGGATATTATGTGTTTTACCCCAGGTGGCTGGAGCGCAAACGTATTCACCTCCTTTACGTCTTGAAATAGAAACGCCGCGATTTGAATATCCGTTTTACGTTATTCCGATGGCAGAAAATGGAGTAGCACTGCTGTATGAAACGGATGTCATCGAAAATAAAAAGAAGAAATGGAGCATCGTTTTGTTTGATACCAATCTTCAAAAAGTATCAAATACAGACATTTGGCTTGAAAAGGATTTACGTGTAGAGGTTGTCAATAGTGATAATCATCAAATGTTTCTTTGTTTGCAAAAAAACACGCGTCGTTCTACTATTTATAATACGTATTTTATCCATTATACCTTGCCACAACGAAAAGTAAATGTTTATGCGGTCAATATAAGGGATAAAGAAGAAGTAATAGATGCCTGTTTTTTTGGTAATTATGCTTATTATACTACTTTATTTAATCGGAATGAGGATGTCTTTGTGTTAGATTTAAAAACATTAGTCAGCCGACCCCTTTTCCCGGAAATAGTACAGGCAAGGATGTTTCAGTTTTTTAAACCGGATACTTTAACACATACACTATGGATAGCATCTACGTATGTAAAAGATAAAAATGCTTCATCGCTAGTTTTAACACAATTGGATACCACTGCTTTTAGAATGCAAACGCATAACATTCCCTTTGATACGGATAAACGTGTGAATTTTTGTAAATTAACCGTTGTTGACACCTTGCAACTTATTGTAATCGGCACCTATGTCGACATAAAAGAAGCTTCTAATATAAAAAATACGGAAACGGTTAATACAGGGATATTTACTTTGCCAATAGAGAATAGAAAGCCATCTGAACCTCGTTTTTTTAATTTTCTTTTATTAAGTAATCAGTTAGATAAAAATAAAATGACACCGGAAAACAAAAAAGGAGTTTCTTTGAATTTGCAATTGGTAATAGATGAAATCGCACATAATGACAGCTTGTTGGTGTTTATTGGTGAAGTGTTTTATCCGGAATACCGTCAGGAATATGCAGCCAATTACGGCATGTATGGATATTCCTCAGCACCTACCACTGTTTTTGCTGGTTATCGTTATCAAACTGCTTATGTGTTGACATTTGCTAAAACAGGAGAATTGCTATGGAATACTCAAATTCAATATAACGATATATTGGTGAAAAGTCTTCGAAATGTTTTACATGCTTATATTGATGAAAATCAAAATGTTTTATTGTATTATGGCATGGGGGGCTTTGTGAATTCAATGATTTTGAATAATAAAAATATTGTCCAATCGTCAGAAAGTATTTCTTTGGAACTGTTGTCGCCCAACGATAAATTAACCGCCAATTATTCTTCTACCTGTAAGCATTGGTACGGTGAATATTTTATTTTTCATGGTTATCAAACGATTACGGGATTGAAAAGCAATCAAAAACGGAATCGCAAACGGGATGTTTTGTTTATTAATAAATTAGTGTACCGATAAGCAAAGAGTGCCGTCTATACATTAATTAATATATACGATTTTATTCATCCTTGTTATCATCCGCATACCACTCCGCATAAGAGCTTTGTGTTTCCGATAAACGAATGCTGTGTAAGGAAGCGTAGGGTGGGAGGTTTTTTTTGAGCCTGCCGGCAAAATCTTCCAGTAGTTGTTCGCTGGTAGGTTGGTAATCAACAATAATAATATTCTTATAATTTTGTTTCAGCTGTTTGATTAATTCAGCATTGCTTTCACTGTTTAAAATGAGGGCATGGTCGTAGCGTTGGATGATATGTTTGTCGACAATGTTTTTTAAATCAGAAAAATCCATGACCATTCCTTTTTTTGCTTTGTCGGGATGTTGATTGATACAACCGCTTACCCGTACTTCCAATTGGTAGGAATGTCCGTGAATATTTTGGCATAAGCCTTTATAATCCACCAAGGCATGAGCCATTTCGAAATGAAAAATTTTTGTAATGCGTATTTTAGTCATTGTTTTAAGAGTTTAAGAGTAAGAAAGAATCTATATTATGAAGGACAATATCAATGCGTTTGGCGAAAGCTTCGCGGGTAGCATAAGCTATGTGCGGCTTTAAAACACAATGAGGTGCTTTCAGTAAAGGGTGATTTTCAGGGAGAGGTGGTTCTGTTTCATAGATGTCGATGCCGGCTCCGCTGATGAGTTGTTCTTGTAATGCCATGGCGAGGGCTTCGTTGTCGACTACTTTTCCTCTTGCCGTATTGATGAGAATAGCCTGTGGTTTCATCAAAGCAAGCTTGTCTTTTGAAAGAAAATGTGTGGTCTCGGGAGTAAGGGGTAGATGTATGGAAACAATATCTGATTGACGAAGTAGATCATCTAAAGGGAAGTAAGGAATATTATTTTCTATCATTTCTTTGTGCTCTGAACGATTCCACGCGATTACATTACAGCCGAAATTTTTCAATAACAAAGCAGTACGTCTTCCAATGGCTCCGGTACCGATAATACCGACGGTTTTACCGTATAACTCTCTGCCTAAAAAATTGTTTCTGTCTTTTAATTCTCGTGTTTGTACTTCCATTTCCGATAAGTGTCGGTACACATCGAGTATCAACCCAATAGTCAATTCGCTCACAGCATGAGTAGCATAACCTGCTGCATTGCAAATGTGAATGTTGTGAGTTTGGCAATAGTTTGTGTCAATATGATCGATGCCGGTAAAGGCAACAGGAATACATTTCAATT
>JAQVNO010000026.1 GCA_028703095.1 Bacteroidales bacterium | reverse complement strand
ATTTCTTAATCATTTTCTTCGTAGTAATAAGAATAATCAATCCCTTTCATAAACATTTCACGGTCAGTTATTTTGTCAGTAAGCGCATTATGCAAAAGAGTCTTTAGAATAATACTTTTTGTTGGACTTAGCATCATTGCATTCATATAGTCTCGTTTACTTATTTTACTCCAATCCACGCATTTTTTGAGGTGTAATTTTAGCATCAAATCAAACCATATCCGTGTGCTTCTGCCGTTACCTTCCATAAAAGGGTGTGCAATATTCATTTCAACATATCTGTTAACGATTTCGTCAAATGTATTTTCAGGCATTGCTTCTATTTGCTTTAGCGTATCGCCTAAAAAGTGTGATACAGCAAATTGAAAACCTCCTTTTGAAATATTCTTTTGTCTGATTTGTCCTGCAAAATCATACAGCCCTCCAAACAAATATGCATGAATTTGTTGCAAGCCTTTGGCTGTCCCAACTTCAATGTTTTCGATAAACGAACTCTCAAATAAGGCATACGCTTTTGTTTTACTTTTCCCGTCTATGCTCTCATCACTATATGTAAACCATTCAATAAAGCGGTTTGCTTTTTTTCCGGGAAATTCTTTACCCAATGCAATTATGCCGTTGTAATCTAACATATCAGCAAAACGTCTTTTTCCGTCGGGAGCAAGAAACTTCAACTGGGTAGTAGCACTAACCACTTGACTGTTTTCTTTCTTTAACTTTGCTTTAAGGTATTTCCAATAATTGCGGGTTTTTGCATAGTCATCTTGGTCGGTAAGCACTGCAACAATATCCAACACCGAAAACCACCACTTGGCATTTTCTTCATCCCAAATAGCTCGTACTTCGCGGTCGTCAAAGAAACGAATGGATATTTTTGTGTTACTCATTTTTAAATTTATTCTATTCTGATATTATTTTTTCAAAATTATGATAATCTTTGTCTTGAACTAAAAGGCTATGGTCTCTTTTTACAATGACCGCCAAATCGTTTATATGTGTACCTCGTAGTGCCAAAAGGAGTCCTTTATTTCTTTACAAATGTATAAAAATTTTTTGGCATGATTATCTTTTTTTAGTTAAAGTATGTAAATTTTGCTTGTTTTGCTGTAATATTTTAAGCCTTCTAACGGGCTTCGCTATAATCAATTTTCATGTTTCATATCCATTTGTTTTTTGCCCACAATAAGGACAAACAATCCAAAGTTTCTCAAGTCGGCTAAAGCACTTTTCACAGGTAATTACTTTGTCAACAACTGATTTTATCGGCATACTTGTCTTTACTGTGAAAATATCGGGAATCTCTTTTAAAAAGCTAGATTCATTTCCTTTTTCAGTTATCAAAAAAAGTTTTTCTTTTGCTCTTGTAATAGCAACATAAAAGAGGCGTCTTTCTTCTTCTAAAAGCAAATCGTGATTTGCTTTTTTTATGATTTGGAAAATCCTATCTTCTAACCAGATATCAGGAAATCCTCCATAGCCCTCCGTTAATCCAAGGATGAAAACAACCTTTGCTTCAAGTCCTTTAGAAGCATGAATTGTCTTAGCCTGAACTTTTATCTTTTCTTTATAAAATTCTTTTGAATAAGAAGGCTTTCCGGAATAGGCGCCTGGATTGAACATATGTGTTCGACGATATAGGAATAGAATATCTTCATTTGTAAGGCCATCTTTAAGAAGTTCTTTAACCCTATTTAAACAAAATTGAATATTATCTTCATCATTATTGCCGGCATATACGACAATTTTATGCTCTGATTTTTTTGATGAATGAATCTCTTTTTCAACTTTAAACTTATTGTGTTTAATTACTTCGTTGCTTGCACCGACTATATTCTGCGTACTGCGATAATTCAAATTGAGCTTTACAACTTTTGAATTTGAAAAATGATTTTCAAATTCAATTATGTAACTAACATTAGAGCCCCTAAAACCATATATACTCTGCCAATCATCACCAACACAAAACAATTGTGTTTGGTCGGTAAGTAAAAGTTTTATTAAATCAACTTGTAAATTATTCACATCTTGAAATTCATCGACCAAGATATACTGATACTTGTTTTTATATTTATTGGCAATGTCGGAATAGTTTTGAAACAAAGAGGTACTTCTTGAAATAAGGTCGTTGAAATCAAGGTAGGATTTATCGGTACAGTAGTTACTGTATTTTTCAACAATTGGAATTGCCAACTCATAGAAATCTCTAACTCGTTCATGTTGGTCTTTAACGGCTTTTTCTTTTACGGTTTTCAAGTCAATATTCTCAACTTTTATCATATCTGTAATGCGCATGATTTGAGCCACAAAATCCTTGACATTTTCATGATAACCGTTAAATTCCTCTCTGTAGGTTAAAGAAATATTTTTATGATAATTTGATGGTAAACGGTTTTTAACAATCTTGTCTAACGTGTGATTGAACAAAGCCGAATCTTTGGTCATGCTTTCGTAGGTTTTCACTAAAAGCAAATTGCCTTTTTTAAATTGTTCCTCCTTGTCTTTGGTAGAATAACTTTTATCACTTACATGTTCAATATATACATTAGCTGCCGGAATATAAAAGTCGGGATGAAATGCAAAATCTTTCACATTAAGCAAAGGTTCATACTCATATTTTATACTGTGCCGATAAAACCAATCTGCAATAAACTGCTCTGACTTTGAGCGAACTTTTACACCATCAAGAGAGGTAAAATATTTGCCATCTCTCGGAAAGTGTTTTACTTCCTGTTTATGAATTTTATCAATTATATAATCTATAATATATCGCTTAAGTCTGAGCAAATAATCTGTATCTTCACATTGGTCAATTAAAAGTTTGTGGAATACTTCGAAAACTGTTTCAGACGCAACATTTTTAGAAAGCTCATCTTCTTCGTCACTTTTTTCACTGCCAATAATCTTAAATTTGTTATCAAACTCATTTACTCCATCTTGGCGAAGCACGTTATAGCAAAAGCTATGAAAAGTCCTGATAGTTAAACTATCAATCCATTTATATTTTTTCTTTTGATTGTATCGTTCCTTTTCTTTTTGTATTTTGCTTAAACTCTTATCCACCAGCATTTGTTCATATTGTCCGCTTGTATCAGCAGAAATAATTAAGCGGTCAATCATTTCATTAGTTGCATTTTTAGCAAAGGTGATTGCAAGAATATGTGAAGGGCTTACTCCTTTTTCTTCAATCAAATAAATTAGTTTTTGTAACAGTGTTTTTGTTTTGCCGGAACCTGCTCCTGCTAAAACTAACATACGTTTATCTTCACTAATTACGGCTTCGCGTTGCTTATCGTTTAAAGCACTTAAATCTGTCTTTGTAGGTATCAAGATATTATGTTTTTAATTTCAAATGTATGGTTTTTAAAAAAGATAAACTGCTTTGGGCTTTTTTGTACGACTGTTAACGTGTGATGCTATGTGTAGTAAGGGATTGCGAATTGCTTTCCTGCCCACCGACACGAAATTTTTATGGGATAAAGCGCTTAAATTCCGGTACTTTACATGCCATTGGCTATGCGATCGTATACACGGTTCATATTATTCAAGAAACCAGGATATATGAGTGCATTTAGAACAAACATAACAAGTTGCACTTCTATTTGTCCAATCCAGCTTAAAGAAAGTTGCAATTGCTGAATTCATTTGCGCCCTTCTTCTCCGGAATAAATTATTATTACAAATAGGACACTTGAGTTCGTTTCCTGCTATTTGAACCGTCTGCGGTTCACTTTTTTTAAATAATTCCATAATCTTTTATTCTAATTAACAATAATTGTATCTATTTTACAAATTTGACTCTTTATCAATAGTTGGCTATATTGCTTGTTGTACGTTCGTGTTTTATTTATGTGCTCGTTTTAAGGCATTAATTAATTTAATGGACGAAATAGTCATAATTATAAATCCAAAACCAATCCCTAAATTCATGAAAACAAATGTTAATAAGTCTATTTGAAATAAATAGCCAATTCCTCCAAATATGTAAGAAAAAGCATTTATCAGTAATCCAAGTCTTATTCCTTTTGTTCCGGAGTTGTGAATTAATCCTGTGAAGATGAAAAGACAGGATAGTCCAAGAAATAATGTCCACCCAAGCATATTTACAGATAATAAAGCCGATGCCGGATTTGATTGAATAAGATGTTCTAAACCGGAATATTCACCTTCAGCAATTGTAAATCGAACCGAACTTATTTGAACATAATAATGAACAGATGAAACCAATGCAAACATGATTGAAAATATAAGTCCGATTTTTGCAAAGATTTTACGTTCTGCAAAGGTGAATTCATAAAAAAATACAGCTAATATCATGTATGCCAAGCTGAAAATAATCATGAAGGATTTTGCCAGATATTGAAAGAATTGATTATAATCATTTACATAATGTATGTATTCTTCAATATTTGTCCAGAAAAAAAGAGGAGACTGAATTGCAATTCCGGTAAAGGATATAATCCAAACAATAAATGAGGTTAAACAAATTATAGCTGACCACAAGCCTGTATTCAAAATAATTCTATCCATAATTAATGAGTTTAATGAGTCTTTAAGTAAATCCAAATTTTGTCATTGAATAAGTCTTGTTTTTACGATACAAAAGTAATTTTTTTTATGATATAAAATAATCTTCAAGATATATTTTTTAGCGAAGCGAAGTATCTCTTGTGTTTATTCGACAATAATGAATGAGTGCCAACAACAAAAAAAGAAGGAATAACTCCTTCTTTTGTATGATAATAGTTATGATTACAAAGCTTATGCTTCCATGCAGCACAGTAAGTTGCGGTCGCCGTAAGCATCGTCGATTTTCGAGACGGCAGGCCAATATTTATCGTCGTGGGGCATGGGGAAAGCTGCTTCTTGACGAGAATACGGGCGATTCCATTCGTTGGCACAAACCACATCCATGGTGTGTGGAGCGTTTTTAATCAGGTTGTTATCCTTATCGGCTTTTCCGGAGGCTATATCGTTGATTTCTTTACGGATTTGAATCATAGCATCGCACAAACGGTCTATTTCGCTCAAGGGTTCGCTTTCCGTTGGTTCAACCATTAAGGTACCGTGAACGGGGAAAGCAACGGTAGGAGCGTGGAAGCCGTAATCCATCAATCGCTTGGCTATTTCTCCTACTTGTACGGTTAAACTGAAGGCATTGCAATCCAATATCATTTCATGTGCTACGCGACCTTTCGAACCGGTATAAAGAATTTTATAACTGTCTTTTAATCGTGTCATCATGTAATTCGCGTTTAAAATGGCGTATTTGGTCGCTTCGGTAAGTCCTTCGGAACCCAACATTTTAATATAGCCATAGGTTACCGGTAATAAGAGGGCATAACCGTAAGGAGCTGCAGACATGGTGTTTCCTTTACTTCCTCCGACTTTCACTACCGGATGAGAAGGCAAGAAATCGAGCAGTTTTTTCGAAACACAAATAGGACCTACTCCCGGACCGCCACCGCCGTGAGCCATGGCAAAGGTCTTGTGTAAGTTTAGATGACAAACATCCGCTCCCATGAAGCCGGGACTTGTTAACCCGACTTGTGCATTCATATTGGCACCGTCCATATAGACTAAGCCTTGGTTTGCATGAATAATGTCAATAATGTGTAGAATTTCTTCTTCAAACACTCCGTGCGTGGAAGGATAGGTTATCATCAAACAAGCGAGATTGTCCTTGTTCTCTTCGGCTTTGTTTTTTAAATCTTCAATGTCGATTTCCCCATTCTCTGTGGCTTTTACCACGACTATTTTCATGCCAGCCATCGCTGCTGATGCGGGATTGGTGCCGTGTGCCGATGAAGGAATCAAACATACATTGCGATGAGCTTTGCCTTTGTCGTGGAAATAATTACGTATCACTATCAAGCCGGCATATTCGCCCGATGCACCCGATTGTGGTTGCAAGGAAACGCCTGCAAAGCCAGTTATGTTTGCCAAATCGCGTTCCAAATCATGTATCATTTCCATATATCCTTCTGCTTGATTAGCAGGGACGAAAGGATGCATGTTCCCGAATTCACTCCAGGTAATAGGTAACATTTCGGCAGCAGCATTGAGTTTCATGGTGCAGGAACCGAGCGGTATCATGGCTCTGTTCAATGATAAATCTTTTATTTCCAATTTCTTTAAATAACGCATCATTTCCGTTTCGGAATGATAAGAGTTAAATACTTTTTGGGTTAAATAGGCGGATTGACGTTGTAAGGAGGGAGCTAATTCGCTGTTTCTACAATTACCCGAACAGTTAACAGCACTAAAGTTTTTGCCGGCAGCTTGCGCCAATACAGATAAGATGGTATTGATATCGTCGATGGTAGTGGTTTCGTCTATACTGATGCCGATGCAATCTTCGCAGATATAGCGGAAATTAATACGGTTTTCTACGGCAATTTTTTCAATGAGCGGGGTTTTAACCGGCGATTGAAGGCAGAGCGTATCAAAGAAATATTGATTGAATTGTTTATATCCTAATTTTTGAACTTCGGTATTTAGCAGGGCAGTGATTTTATTAATCCGATTGGCGATAGCCGCAATCCCTTTTTGCCCGTGATAGGCAGCATACATCCCCGACATGATGGCCATCAAAGCGGAAGCAGTACAAATGTTGGAAGTAGCTTTTTCGCGTTTAATGTGTTGTTCTCTGGTTTGTAATGCCATACGCAAAGCTCTGTTTCCTTGAGCATCTATGGTAATACCGATGATACGTCCCGGCATTTGTCGTTTGAAATCTTCTTTACAGGCAAAGAAACCAACGGTAGGACCGCCGAAACCCATGGGAAGACCAAAGCGTTGAGAGGAACCTACCACACAATCAGCACCCCATTCTCCCGGAGGAGTTAACAATGCCAATGCCATTAAATCGGAGGCTACCAAAACAAAACTACCATTGCTTTTTGCTTTTGCGACGAAATGGCTATAGTCTTTTATTTCACCCCATTGATTAGGATATTGTATCAAGCTGCCGAAAACGGCGGGAGTAAACACAAAATCGTTTTCTTTGCCCACAACGATTTCTATATCCAATGCTTTTGCTCTTGCTTCTACAACGCTAATGGTTTGGGGAAAAACATCTTCGGAAACAAAGAACTGATTGGCGCCGTTTTTTTGCATGTCGCGGCTGCGAGCATTGTAAAACATTATCATGGCTTCGGCGGCTGCAGTGGCTTCGTCTAAAAGAGAAGCATTGGCTAAAGGCATTTTGGTCATATCGGAAATCATCGTTTGAAATACCAGTAAGGCTTCCAATCGTCCTTGTGAAATCTCTGCCTGATAGGGAGTATAGGCAGTATACCAACCCGGATTTTCTAATATATTGCGTTGTATAACAGCAGGAGTGATGCTGTTATAATACCCCATTCCTATGTAAGAGTTATACATTTTATTCTTATTTGCCAAGGATTTGACATGGTTTAAAAACGCATGTTCACTCATGGGTTCGCCGACAGTCAATGCTTCTTTTAGGCGAATTTTTGAGGGAACGGTTTGGTCAATCAGTGCATCGATGGAAGGAACACCAATTACTTCCAACATTTTTTTTGTTTCTTCCGGTCTCGGACCCACGTGTCTTGATAAAAAACTATTGATTTCCATTATATTTATGTTTAAAGTGTAATCATGAATAATGAGTTGATTTGCGGACACAAAAGTACTAATTTTATTTATAAAAAAAGCAAAAAGATGATAAATTTATAAATTATAAATGTTGAATGATAAATGATGAATTGGTGTTAATGCCTAAATAAGGTTGACCGGTTATAACTAAGGTGGTTTAGGTAATTAGGACAAGTTTATATATTTTTATAAAAATTATTTTTTTTTGCAAAAATAAACATTTTATAATTACAACTGCTTTCCAAAAAAATACTAACGAGGTACCCCATTACTGTAAAAACCATTGGCTAGTGTTTTTTGTCTGTAGCAGACAATATTAATGGAAATATTCATGGAATTTTTGGTTGAACTCCCGGTTTGCTTTTCAAGGGATTTTCACCTAAACTATCCAGATGGCATAAAAAAAATCAGGATGTAATATCCTGACTATATTTTTTCTTTGCTCCCCCTGCTGGACTTGAACCAGCGACCCTCTGATTAACAGTCAGATGCTCTAACCAACTGAGCTAAGGAGGATAATGGGTGTGTGTATTGTGTTGCTTCGTTTTTAGTGAGTGCAAAAGTATATTTTTTTTTTATATAAACTATCTTTTGCCGATAATTTTATAAAAAAATAATAGGTTCGATTGTTAGAAATTTATTTTTTTGCAAAAAATACGATACTTACGAAAATTGATGTACTTTTGCACATCTAAAATACGTATTTATTAATTGACATTTAAGCAGGTGAATATTTTTCAATACAAGTATATACGCAAACAGCTAAGAGCCTCGGAAAAGCAAGAGCTTTTTGTTCGTGCAGGCATTCCCATTTTAAGTAAAGCAGCAAGCATATGTGTCCTTTGCAGTTATGAAAACGACGAACAAATTCTTGATATGCTTAAGACCATCAATCAATATCAAGGACAAATTAAAAGAATACGATTAATGGTGTATGTGTCGCAAAAAAAACTACCGCCAATATTACTCAAAAGTTTGTTTATACAACCGATACTGAAAAAAGAATTGGGCTTTTTCGGTCAATTCTCGGCAGAAGCTAAGCATAATATTCACATGCAAAACTATGATATTTTAATTAATACCATAACAAAAACAAATACAGCGATAGCTAATTATATATCATCCTTGATAAAAGCCGATTTTAAAATAACACGTTCCCTCGAACATGCCAAGCTTTATCATTTAACTTTGCCCTTAGAAGAAGAGCAATCCCTCGAATATTATTTAGATACCATCGAAAAATATACGGCCAAACTGAATGGAAAATAATTTAAAAATAATAATACACACAATACATAATTTACGGAAAAACTTCATAATTTAATTATTAATTCTCACTTATATGGAAGATAATCTAAACAAAACCGCTGCCGATGAAGGGCAGTTGGCGAATGCTCAATCAATGGAAAGTACAGTTGTCAATCAAGAAAGTGTTAACGAAACTAATTTACATCAAGAAGATGTAACAGAACTAAAAGAAGAAGCGATTAGCTTGGAGGAAGTTACAGTCGAACCGACACCGGAACCGGCAACGACAGAAACCAAAAGTACTGCAAAGAAAAAAACGGCAGCAAAGTCAATATCGAAAAAGGCGAAAGAACCGATAGAGCCGAAAGAAGAAGCAGTATCCGAAGAAGTAAAACCAAAGGAAGAAGAGACAAAGCTTGTCTCGGAAGTAGAAGCAGAAACGGAAGAAGAGGAAATAGAAATTGCCGACGATACCTACGATGCTTTAAATAAGGAAGAGGCCGTTACTACTCTTGAAGAAGTAGTCAAAGAAAAAGATATTAATAAGATAAAAAAACAGGTTTCCTTATTAAAATTACGCTATCTCGAGATTGTCAAGGAAGAAAAAGAACGTAAATTGGAACAAAATCTTTCGGAAGACGAAGAAAAAAGTACCGAAAATCAAGAGGAAATAGAAGAAAAGAAAATGTGGGAAGAACGTTTTAACAAAGCGTTTTCATTATATAAAACAAATAAACAATCCTATATAGACTTACAGGAACAAGAAAAAATCCGAAACCTGGAAGAGAAGAAGAAGTTGCTGGAAGACTTAAAGTCCTTAATTGACTCCAATGATTCATTGAAGAGCATTTACGATAGCTTTAAAGAGATACAAGACCAATGGAAATCCATAGGTCCCGTTCCACAAAGTGATATTACCGACTTATGGCAGAATTATCATTTTTATGTAGAGAAATTTTTCGACAAAGTAAAGATAAGTAAAGAGCTTAAGGAATTGGATTTAAAAAAGAATCTGGAACAAAAATTAGCTCTTTGTGAAAAAGCGGAAGCTTTGTTGCTGGAATCTTCTGTCTTTGCAGCCTTTAATACACTTCAACAATATCATAATGAATGGAAAGAAATAGGAGCGGTTCCCGATGATAAAAAAGAAGAAATCTGGTTTAGGTTTAAAAATGCATCCGATCTTATCAATCAGAAACGCCGCGAACATTATGAAAATCTATCGAAAAACCAAGAAAATAATTACCAGGCAAAATTGGCTTTATGCAATAAGGTGCAGGAAATTACAAATATAGAATTTGTATCGCTGAAGAAAATAAACGAAGTAAGTAAAGAAACCGAGGACATTTTAAAAGCGTGGAAAACCATAGGTCCGGCTCCCAAACAACACAATGAAGAAATATGGGAAAAGTTTAAAGCAATATTGGATGCTTTCTATGAGTCGAAAAAACAATATTTTGATAAGCTAAAGTCAGAGCAGCTGGACAATTACAATAAAAAACTCAACCTTTGTATTCAAGCCGAAGCCGTGGCAACTAGAACCGATTGGCGTAAAGCAACCGATGAGTTATTGAAACTGCAGAAAGAATGGAAAGAAATAGGCGTTACAGCCCGCAAACAATCGGAAAAACTCTGGAAACGTTTTCGTACGGCTTGCGATGCTTTCTTTGCTGCCAAAGCAAACTATTTTAAGAAT
The DNA here is from genome assembly GCA_028703095.1 of Bacteroidales bacterium. GTDB lineage: Bacteria > Bacteroidota > Bacteroidia > Bacteroidales > WCHB1-69 > UBA5266. Next base: position 13,942 of record JAQVNO010000026.1, on the reverse strand, counting down.
ATCGAATCCCATGAAAGTGAGAATCTTGCCAAAAAAGAGGCGCTTATACAAAAAGTGAAAGAAGATCCTATTGCCGATACCAAAGAAGCAAATCTGGAACTGATAAAGAATTATCAACGCGAATGGATGGAAATAGGCTACACCCCTCTTTCTGAAAAGGAGCGATTGTGGAAGGAGTTTCGGGCTGCCATCGACAGGCGATTCGAAAAGTTGAACATCAAGCAAGAAGATGTTAAAAAGATACAGTACCAACAAAAAATTAAAAATATCCTGGAAGATAACAATTCTTCGGATGCCTTGCGGAAAGAAAAAAGATTTATGCAGAATAAGATGAACCAGTTAAAAGAAGATGTGCTGTTGTGGGAAAATAATCTGGGATTCTTTGCTAATTCAAAAAATGCCGATTTACTGAAAGCAGAATTTGAAAAGAAAATCGATAAAGCAAAAGAAGAAATAAAAGAGTTGGAATCTAAATTGAAATTGCTGAAAGAAGTCAAATAAATCATAATTAAAATATATACCTATGTCACAAATTGAAAAAGATGATATCATTGAAGGCTTACCCGACAATGCATATACGGAGTTAAAAGAAGGCGAAACCTATAAGCCTATTTTGCTTTCAGATAAAAAGTACCCGGAAATAAACGGATGGACAGTGTTTTGGGGTATTGTAACTGCTATTATTTTTTCTGCGGCAACTGCTTATTCGGGTTTGCGTTTCGGACAGGTTTTCGAAGCAGCCATTCCCATTGCCATTATAGCGGTAGGAGTATCTACGTTTGCCAAACGTAAAAGTGCTTTATCCGAAAATGTAATCATTCAGTCCATAGGTGCCAGTTCGGGAGTAATCGTCGCCGGAGCAATTTTTACCCTGCCGGCAATTTATATATTAAAAGAAACCAATCCCGAAATGCAAATAGAGGTAAACTTTATACAGATATTCCTTGCCTCTTTGTTTGGCGGTTTTCTTGGCATCTTATTTCTGATACCTTTTCGGAAATATTTTGTGTCTGATATGCATGGAAAATATCCATTCCCGGAAGCAACTGCTACTACCGAGATTTTAGTGTCGGGAGCCAAAGGAGGCGCTCAAGCAAAATTATTGTTAATAAGTGGATTGATAGGTGGAGTGTATGATTTCTGTATGACTTCATTCCAATTATGGGCGGAAAATATTTCTTCCCGTATGGCGGATATAGGTACTAAATTAGCTACCGATTTTAAGTTTGTCTTCCATATGAATGGAAGTTCGATATTGTTAGGCACCGGGTTTCTTATTGGCTTACGTTATGCCAGCATTATCTGCGCCGGCTCTTTCTTGGCATGGTGGTTTATTGTACCTCTCTTGGGGCAGTTTGGCGTTACGCCCGATGGTATCCTTATGAGTACATTAGAACCGGAAATGATTTTCTCGGGCCATGTGCGTTATATTGGTATTGGTGGTATTGCTATGGCCGGTATTATAGGTGTAATAAAGTCTGCAGGTGTGATTAAAACCTCTTTTGGAATGGCTTTTAAAACCGGAAAAGATACACAAAACGGAAATAATACAGTCTTACGTACCCGTAAAGATATCTCAATGAAGATTATTCTTTTCGGATTTCTCGGCGTTGCCGTACTCATGACAGTTTTCTTTTTGTTTGGTGGCATGCAAATGAATATTCTACAGGTTGTTGTAGGTATATTAGTGGTGTTTATCTTCGCTTTCTTATTTACTACTGTGGCAGCAACTGCTATAGCAACGGTAGGAACTAATCCTGTTTCCGGCATGACAATGATGACTTTGATATTGTCTTCTTTTATCTTATCGGCAGTAGGCTTGCAAGGAGCTACGGGAATCGTAACCGCTTTGGTAGTCGGAGGTATCGTTTGTTCCGCTTTGGCAATGGCGGGTGGCTTTATCACCGATTTAAAAATCGGTTATTGGATAGGCTCATCACCTTTCAAACAGCAAAGTTTGAAATTTGTCGGCACTTTGGTATCTGCATTAACCGTGGGAGTGGTTATCATGATATTATCGGAAACTTACGGTTACGGAGCAGATGGATTGGTGGCACCTCAGGCAAACGCTATGGCAGCAATCATTGAGCCTTTGATGTTTGGAGGTAATACCCCCTGGCTATTGTATATTATTGGAGCTGTTTTGGCAGTGCTTTTGGATAGAATCGGTATTCCCGCATTGGCTTTCGCTTTGGGGATGTTTATTCCTTTGGCATTAAACGTACCTTTATTAATAGGTGGCTTTATTGCTTGGTTGGTAGCTTCACGAAGTAAAGACGAAAAAATAAATAAAGCACGAAAAGACAAAGGTACCTTGGTAGCTTCCGGATTAATGGCGGGAGGTGCTATTATGGGTGTAGTCAGTGCCATTTTGAAATACGCAGGTGTTGAACTGGCAATGCCGGATACTTACATCGGGTCTTCCTTATTTAATATCATTGCCATTGTTATGTTTGTGTCCTTGTGCCTTTACTTGGTGTGGGATTCATTGCGAACGAAAATAATAACCAAATAAATCATGTTCGACGACATTTATAAGACCATCGATGAAATGTCGGAAAGTGTATTTAAGGATAGAAGCAGCCGCTTTATCGGCTTGCTCTATCCTCTTTCTTCCGAAGAAGAAGTTAAAAGTATACTAAGCGGATTAAGAAAGGAACATTACAATGCGACCCATCATTGTTATGCCTATACAATCGGTCATGTAGGACCCCCTGCTTTTCGTATCAATGATGACGGTGAACCCTCCGGAACGGCAGGCAGACCCATTTACGGGCAATTATTATCGTATGAACTTAAAAATGTGCTAGCTGTAGTAATACGCTATTATGGCGGAACCAAATTGGGAGTGCCCGGATTAATAAATGCTTACAAAACTACTACCCAATTGGCTATTCAAAATGCACAAATCGTTGAAAAAACAATCAAAGATGTTTATACCTTACATTTTGATTATTTACAAATGAACGATATCATGCGGATGCTTAAAATGAACGATATTTCCATACGAAAAAATGATTATCAGGATGATAAGTGTATTATTGAATGCGAAGTTGTCCGTTCAAAAAGCGATGAGGTAGCCTATCAGTTGAAAACAATGCAAGATGTGGAGGTGGTTTTTATAAAGACGATTTAAGTGATAAGAAATCTATTTTGTTTGCTAACAGAAAGATAGGACATTAACAGCATGAACAATAAATGTTTATATACATATGCATTAGTCTGTTATAAAAGAGTTCTTTTATTGTTGACTTTTTTACACAGCATAAAAAAGGATATATATGGCTACGGAGAATATTTATTTATTTGTTGCCTTGGCGATTATTAAAATATAGAAGAAAAGAAAACAAAAAAGCGGCGATATAAAGTAATGAATATGATATAAGTAACATAGTTTCCAATGGAAATTATAAGTAACTGAAAACGGAAATTTATACATATTAATTTTAAAAAAACAATCTATTTGTTTAAGTTTTTTACACTTTTTAATGTTAATTTTGCAATACAATTTTTGAGGGTCTTTTTTTTAAATAATACTGCTTACAATTAGTGTTTTAAAATAAACTTTCAAATTGGAACAATTAAATGGATCAAATTAATTTGCTGATGAATAATTAGTTATTAAATGAAAGAAAAAGTAAGCGATTGTCAAATCATTTGGAATGAGTGTCTTAAGATTATTAAGGAAAATATTTCGTCCCAAAGTTTTGAAACTTGGTTTATTCCAATAAAACCAATTAGTCTGAGTAATTATGTGCTGACCATCGAAGTTCCTTCCATGTTCTATCATGAATTTATTGAAGGTAATTATTGGGAACTGTTGAAAACTGCCATCAAAAAAGTAGTGGGTATAAACGGTAAATTAGAATATAAAATTCCGATTTCTATATCAGACAAGGAAGGAGAAAAATCAAGCATGACACTACCTACTTCCACCATTAATGCGTTAGAATCACAGTCTACCAATCCTATTTTTATCGAAAGTGAAAAAGAAGTAAGACAAATCCCGAATCCTTTTGTGTTGCCCGGGATTAAAAAATTAAACATAAAATCCCAATTAAACAAGAATTTAAATTTCGATAATTTTATAGAGGGCGATTGCAACCGTCTTGCCAGGGCTGCCGGTTATGCGATTGCTAAAAATCCGGGCAAAACAGCCTTTAATCCCTTGTTTATCTATTCCAGTGTCGGCTTAGGCAAAACCCACTTAGCTCATGCTATCGGCTTGGAAACAAAAGCGCAATTTCCGGAATTAACCGTTTTATATGTCAATGCGGAAACCTTCCTTCAGCAATATGTAGAAGCAGGTTTTGCTAAAAATATCAACGATTTTGTACACTTCTACCAAATGCTCGATGTGCTTATTATTGATGATGTCGAATTTCTTGCTACCAAACCGAAAACCCAAGAAGTGTTTTTCCATATTTTTAATTTCTATCACCAGAAAAATAAACAATTGGTTATCACTTCCGATAAATCTCCTGCCGAAATGGTGGGTTTTGAACAACGCTTGTTGTCGCGTTTTAAATGGGGCTTGTCGGCAGATTTGCAAGTGCCCGATAAAGATACACGAATGAAGATTATACGAAGTAAATTGTATAATAACGGTATAGAAGATATCGACGAAGAAGTTATCGAATATTTGGCCTACCGTATAGTAACCAATGTGAGGGAAATTGAAGGTGCCATTATTTCTATTCTGGCGCAGGCATCCTTGAATAAAAAACAAATTACGGTTGAATTAGCCAAGCAAATGATAGATAAATTTGTTCAAAATACCGTACATGAAATGTCTATCGACTACATCCAAAAGGTAGTATGCGATTATTATAATATGCCCGTCAATCAGATTTTCTCTACATCCAGAAAAAGAGATATCGTACATGTAAGGCATTCTTCCATGTATTTCGCCAAGAAATATACCGATATGTCCTTATCGCAGATAGGAACCAAATGTGGGAATAAAGACCATGCAACCGTACTCCATGCCTGTCGAGCGATTGAAAATTTAATTGCTACCGATAAAAAAATTAAAGAAGATTTAAATAATATTGATAAAATATTAAAGAATTCATAAATACAATAATTTATATTTTTTTTAGTTAGTAAAAAAAATAAAATAATGAGAAAATGAAAAAGATATTTTGCAGTCTTTGCTTCTTAGCATTTAGTTATGTTGTTTTAGCACAAGGGATTAAATTTACAGAAACTACTCACGAGTTTTATCATATTCAAGAGGTGAATGGAACGGTGAGTCACCAATTTCTTTTTACCAATGTATCTGGTGCCGATGTTATAGTGAAAACGGTTAGCTCGAATGCATGTCCGTGTCTTTCCTTTACCTGGCCGCAGACCCCCATACAACCCAAAGCTAAAAACACTATTAAAGTGAATGTAGATCCTGCTGTAAGACAAGGAATGTTTGCCTATCCCATCACTGTAACTACCCTGGAAGATGGTAAAACGCTAACCTATGAATTAATGGTAAAAGGCTATATTGTGCCTAAACCTAAAACCAAAGAGGAAGAATATCCTATGATGGAAGGCCATTTGCGCTATAAAAATTACCACAAACGTTATGTGATGCATAGAGAAGAAACAATTCTTGACACTTTTCATTTTTACAATGTGTGGGATTCTGCCATGACGTTTACTTATGCTACTTTGCCGCCGTGCATACAAATCATTCATTTGACAAAAAAACTCCAACCCAAAGAAGAAGGTTACGTAGTTTTTACCTACAATGCCGCTGCCAAAAATGATTATGGTCCCGTAAACGACAGATTCATTATCATTACCAGTGACCCGGAACGTCCTAATAAAACATTCTATATTACCGGTGATATTTACGATAATTTTTCAAAATTAACACCGGAAGAATTGGAAAATGCTCCCCATATTTTCACCGAACAAGATGTGTATGATTTTGGCACTGATACATCAGGAAAAGAAATAAGATATACCTTTACCATAAAAAATACGGGCAAAAGTAATTTACTGCTTCGTAAAGTGAAAACTTATTGTGGCTGTACAACTTCTAAATTGATAAAAAATGAGTTGGCACCCGGCGAATCCATGGAAGTAGAAGCCATTTTCCGCTCCGGTAGCAAAACAGGATATCAAATGAATAATATTGATATTATTTCCAATGACCCTGACCAACCGAAACTGACTTTGCAAATAAAAGGGAATTTGATAAGTGTTCCTAAAAGATAAGATGTATTCATGATATCCCATAAAATCAAACTATATAATACGATTCACCGCACAAAAGAGGCTTTTATCCCCATTCACTCACCTTTTGTAGGCATGTATGTTTGCGGACCTACTGTTTACGGTGAACCACACTTGGGACATGCCCGTCCGGCTATTGTTTTTGATATTATCTTTCGTTACCTGAAATTCTCAGGTTATAAAGTGCGTTATGTTCGCAATATCACCGATGTAGGTCATCTTGAAAACGATGCCGACGAAGGAGAGGATAAAATAGCCAAGAAGGCAAGGGTAGAAGAAGTTGAACCCATGGAAATAGCACAAATGTATATCGATAAATATCATTTTGCCATGGATGCTCTCAATGTATTGCGTCCTTCCATAGAACCGCGCGCTTCCGGACATATCATTGAACAAATTGAAATGGTAGAGAAGATATTAGATAAAGGCTATGCCTATCTTTCCAATGGCTCTGTGTATTTTGATGTGGCTAAATTTGATACGGATTTCGGTTACGGCAAACTATCGGGACGTGTATTGGAAGAACTCCTCGCTAATACCAGAAGCCTTGACGGACAGGACGAAAAACGTAATCCCGCCGATTTTGCACTGTGGAAGAAAGCAAGTCCGGAACACATCATGCGATGGAAATCACCCTGGGGTGTGGGTTTCCCGGGTTGGCATATTGAATGTACAGCTATGAGTACTAAATACCTTGGTCAACACTTCGATATTCATGGCGGAGGTATGGACCTCTTGTTTCCGCATCACGAATCGGAAGTGTGTCAAAGTACGACCGCCAACGGCAAAGAATCGGTCAAATACTGGTTACACAATAATATGGTTACCATCAACGGACAGAAAATGGGAAAATCATTGGGGAATTTCATTACCCTGAATGAATTCTTTACAGGCAGTCATGCAAGCTTGTCGCAAGCCTTTTCTCCAATGACGATACGGTTTTTCATTTTACAAGCACATTATCGCAGCACCCTCGATTTCTCGAACGAAGCGTTACTGGCTTCCGAAAAAGGAATGACAAAACTTTTGGAAGCTTACCGTCTCCTGAAAGAACTCAAACCTGCCGCCGATGCTGTAAGCGAAACACTGAAAAATGAAATCGATGGATTGTATACTAAGAGCATAGAAGCAATGGATGACGATTTTAATACGCCCATTGTCATTGCTACTTTGTTTGATGCTGTCCGCATGGTAAATTCTGCCCGCGACCGTAAACTTTTATTATCACAAGAAAATATTCATGCACTCATACAGTTGTTCGATACCTTTCTTTTTGATATTCTCGGAATGAAAGTTTCAGAAGAGAATAAAAAGGAAAACAGCCGTGAAGATGAGTTGATGCAACTCGTTATTACCTTAAGACAGCAAGCCAAAGAACGTAAAGATTACTCCACGGCCGATACCATACGTAATTTGTTGACAGAAATCGGCATTACTATCAAAGACACCAAAGAAGGTGTTGAATGGTCGAAATAATTAAATATATGATACTATGTTAAATTATATTACTTGGACAGCAGACCCTATCTTGTTCGAAGTGGGATTTCTGCGTGTCGGCTGGTACGGATTATTACTCGCCACCGGCTTTTTATTAGCCTATATGGTGTTTCAAAAGCTCTTGACAAGGGAAGGTTTTTCCCAAGAGCTGACGGATAAGTTTGCCGTTTATACCATTCTATGGACTGTTGTCGGCTTGCGTTTGGGGCATTGCCTTTTCTATGATTGGGCGTATTTTCAACACCATTTATTGGAAATATTCATTCCTTTTGCTCAAACAGCGGAAGGGTGGAAGTTTACCGGTTTTGCCGGACTGGCAAGTCACGGTGGTGTGATTGCCATTATCTTATTTGTACTTTACTATACACGTAAACATAAACTGAACATAATATGGATATTAGACCGCATGTGCATTGCCGTGCCTATTGCAGCCGCTTTCGTTCGCTTTGGGAATCTGATGAACTCAGAAATTATTGGTATTGTTACCGATAAACCCTGGGGCTTTGTCTTCATGCAACTTCAAGGCACTAAAGAATGTTGTGAACCCCGGCATCCGACTCAAGTATACGAAGCCATTGTTTATTTTTCTTTGTTTTTGTTTCAGTTGTGGTATTATTTCATCCACACCAAAGGTAAAATTTTCCTTGGCAGAAGTGTAGGCATCGCATTGACAGTTATCTTTGTTGCCCGCTTTTTGATTGAGTTTGTGAAAAAAGAACAAGTGGATTTTGAAGTTGGGATGGCATTGAATATGGGTCAGTGGTTGAGTATTCCTTTTATCTTAATGGGTCTTGCTTTGCTATGGTATTCTATTAAAACGAAAAAACTCTATGTGCCACCGCAAAGTCCTCCTATACCAAAGAAATAATGGCTAAAAGCTCTTGCTTTTGGATTTAGTTAGTAACTCATGGTAGGATAAAGCGATCCATACCCTGTATTTTTTCTTCATTATGTGTAGCACCTCCGTTTCGGGTGCTCCCAAACAATGCGTGAGGTTCAAGCTTACTCGTTTAAATGAGTGGCTGTTGGTAGTGATTTTATGTTGTAAATCAAAAAGCCTCCGACGATGCCATTCGTTTCTTATTTCGTGTTCTTCGTATTCCCAAAACGAAGGCAATTCGATGATTGCCGTTGTTTGAAACGGGGCAAGAAAAGCATGCAGCCAGCGGTAATAGGCATTGCGTAAAGCGATATAATCTACCATCACACGGAACATGAACGGAAACCGAAATTCAATGAGATGCTTCGAAACGCGTATGCCGATGTCGTTAACGGAAAAATAAAGATTGCCGTCTACATCCACTTCTTTAAATTCTATTTGTTGAGCGGTGTCGGGAGTTTTGTAATTCTCTAAATTTGCCTGTATATATAAAGCCTCTTGAAGAAGATCTCTTGTATCCGATTGCAAGCAATAAGCAATGATGCTGTCTTTGTCTTTGATGTTTAACGAATGGTCGGCGATGAGTATCAAGCGGGCTTGTTGCATTTTTTTTATATATTAAAATCTCAGCCCTAAGAAAACGAAAGTGTTGATAAAATTATTATTATTTGCCTGCTAATATTCGTCTTTTTATTATTTTTGCAAAAACATTAACATTGAAAGTAGACGATCAAATCATTTTAGGCATAGACCCCGGTTCCAATATTATGGGATACGGTTTGATACATATTGAAAAGAAACAAATGCGTTTGATTAAAATGGGTGTTTTGAAACTCAACAGCAAAGACACCCAACTCTTACGCATGAAGCAAATTTTCGATTTCACCTTGGAATTAATAGAAACCCATTTGCCTGATGTGATGGCAATTGAATCTCCTTTTTTCGGGAAAAATGTGCAGTCTATGTTGAAGTTAGGCAGAGCACAAGGTACTGCCATTGCAGCAGCCTTGTTTAAAAACATCCCCGTTTTTGAATATTCTCCTAAAAAAATAAAACAATCCATTACCGGCAAAGGAGGTGCTTCTAAGGAGCAATTGTCTGCCATGTTGTATCGTTTGTTGGAGATAAACGAACAATCTCCTTACCTTGATGCTACCGATGCCCTCGGCATTGCTGTTTGTCATTATTATCAATCCAAATCCATCGTACAATCGTGTAAATATAACGGATGGGAGAGCTTTTTGTCTAAAAATGCCGACAGGATTATCAAATAGTGTTTAGTAATGAGGATTTCAAATCCCTTTAGTGTCATACCTATTAATTAATGGCATCATCTCTTTATAGTGAAAGATATGAACGCCTTTTAATTCTTTTTTAGCAGCGATTATCATGGATTTTGCTACCTGCTCAGCTTGTATGGGTCTGAGTTGCGATGGAAATAAAAATGAAATGGGCGTAAAAAACAATTTAGCCATCCATTCTCCAAACCTAAACTCCTGTCTTTTCCCCAGCAGTATGGATGGTCGGAATACTAGGATGGTTTCTATACCCATTCCGCAGATTGCATCTTCCACTTCTCCTTTAAGTTTAAGATAAAAATTCGTGCTTTTGCTATTTGCTCCCAAAGAGGAAACAAACACAAAATGAGGACATCCTGCTGCTACACAAAAGTTGGCAGCATTAACCGGAATATCAAAATCTACTTTTCTGTATTCTTTTTTATCGCCTTTTGTTTTCTGTTTGGTTGTCCCAACCGCACAAAAAACGATTTCACTGCCCTTCATCTCTGCTGCAAAAGCTTCCTTATCTCCAAAGTCTATTACTGCAACTCTAATTTTCGGATGCGTATAGCTAAGCTGTTTTCTGCTTAGCACTTTTATGGAAGAAATTTCGGCATCATTGATGAGTATTTGCAGTAAATGACTCCCAATTAAGCCGGAGGCTCCTATTAATGTTACTGATTTTTGATTCATCTTTACTTCGTTTTAATATAATTATTCTTTATGCAATTGAAAAAGTCTCTTTGCGATTAAAATTGAAAATACTGACCACGGGATTAAAGAAGCAATTCCAAATACAAGTCCAATGGGTCCGGCAGTTGTCGGTATCAGCATTAAGATACCGGATATTAATCCCCATATAGCGCATGCTTTGCTAAATGTATTGTCGGAAAACATAACACGTGATAGTATTAAAAGCGTAATGGCATTGAGTACGTAATATACGTCAAAGGCAGTTCCTTTGTAGGTAAGCAGCAAGAGTTGTCCTGATGTTAGGCATTGAAATTTTAAGTCTGTTGTTTCTGCCAGTGCATATTGTTTGCTCAATGCAAGCATTTCAAATGCAACAGTTGAAGCATAGTAGGCTGCAATACCGATAAGCCCAAGAATTACTGCCACCAACACAGAGGCTTGATTTACCCGACGAAGTGCCGCATAGAGACCAAGATAAACGAATATTAATAAAATATTATTTACTATATACAGTAAGTCAAGGCTAAGAAGTCCTAATAGAGGATTTTTATGAAATAAATTAAAGAAATCCAATACATTGTTGGGAGGTGGCCAGGCGATAAAAATAAACATTTGAACAGGAATTAACAAAACAATAATGAGTGCCATTATTCCCCCGATTTTATAAAGTCCTTTCAACGGATCAGTTGTCCCCGTTTGGGTATCTATGTGTTGTGTCATATTTCGAAAATTTTAAAATGAGAGTATCTTATATATAAAAGAGTGAGGATTGTTTTCTTTTCCATTCGTAATGCCGGTTTTAGTTGTTATTTGAAGGTTTAGATTTGTCTAATAAGTTGCATACTGTTTCTGTTGGAATACCTGATTTTTTACTAATTTGAGTTTCTGTTAATCCTTGTTGGTTCATATTTCTAACAAATACTTCCAATGCTTCGCCTATTTCAATTAAATGCTTGTCGGGGTCAAAAAATCTGAAGGTTCTTTGTCCCCATGCTTCTTCGTGAATTTTATGAAGAAAATGAACTTCTGCCTTTTCCAAATCATTGAATATTGCTTCAATATCATCGGTTTCAAAGTATAATTCAAATCTGTTAGCCTCCTTGGTTGTTAGAAGTTTTTTGTTAATGATATGTTCAGGAAGAATTTCCCAAATGCTTAACCCGGATGTTAATAAAACATTTTTCCCGAAATCATGCTCAATCTCAAAGCCAAGGTATTGCGTATAGAATTTCTTTGTTTTCTCAATGTCTTTTACGAAAATTACGGTCGAATGAAGTTTCATGGTTTCTTAATTATTTATTAGGTGTTAGGGGGATAAGTTAATATTTCCGTTCATTACATTATCATGGTTTGATTATCGCTACACATCTAAAACCGGTCTGATTGTTAGGTTTGTTAAAGGCATTAATGCTTGAGACTTTACACGCATGTAAAGAATCACGAAAACTTCCACCGGCAACAAACTCTTTATCACGGATAAATTCTGCTACATCCCCGCACATATTAAAAATTCCTTTATCGTTTTGCAATCCGAATTGCCATGATTCGGAGGCCCCTATTGGCATGATTGCCCCCGTTTCTTTTTCTTCTTGGCTAAAGTATTCTACGCAGATAGGAAAGCTGTTTTGTCTAAATTTTTTAGATTTTCCTGTCGGGTATAAAGCTGTATCAAGTCCACAACTTGCGGCCAGTAACCATTCGTCATAATCAGGAATCCGGAAAACGATATTTTTATAATAGTTACCTTTGTTTTTACGCGAGAATTGTTCGTATTTATTTTGCCAGTTTTTTGTTCGCCATTCACAGTATTCTTCGGCTTGTTTCTTTGAGATATTTATGATAGGTTTCCACCATAAAGCAACATGATATTGTATACTTGTGTCAGTAATGCCGTAGATTTCGTAGAAGTGCCAAAATCCATCATACCAATTTACATTGTTTGGGTTGGGCAGAAATGAGTCAATCCTATACATATTATCGAGTAGAAATTGCGCATAATCTCGTATGCTTATTTCGTATTTGTCAATAAATGTAGTGTCGTTTATTTGAATTAATAGGTCAGGAACTTTCTTTTTATGTTTCTTTGTAACTCCCATAAATAAAGTAGTAAATGCTATAAGTAGGGAAACACTTACTATAGTTTTCAATAGTTTCTTTAAATGGAACAGTCTGTACCTTCTCATCATTAAGGGCATATTTTTTGTGCAAATGTATATAAAATTGTTTTCAATATTTTAGAAAATATTTTTATTTTTCTTTCATTTTTATGAAACTTTTTTCCGGTTTTTACGAATAAGGTAATTAGATAGACTAAATAAAACATATTATGCAAAACAAATCCATCATACTATCAAAAGTTCAACTTATTTTCATTTCATATGATTTATACAGTAATTCATTTTATATATTCACTAAAATTTATTTAATATGTCTTTGTATTATAATGTTACACAACGTGTAAATTTGCAAGACCCTCAGGGTCCTAAATTATGGTATCCGGTGCTTAAAAGCATAGGAATACTTAGAGAAAAGGATGTGGCAATGTTAATGGCAGATGAAACCACCATGAATCCTAAAGAAGCGGAAATGGCTTTGTATCGGTTTCAAAAAGTATTGTTGCGTGAAATAGCGGAAGGAAAAATCATCGAGTTTTCAGAATTAGGTTCTTTCCGTTTAACCCTCAGTGCTACCGGAATGGTGTTATGTGAGGAAGTTAGTTCGGCTTGTGTTCAGAAAATAAATCTCCGCTTTCAAGCCTCCCAAAATGTAAACGATTTGCTTCAACAAACGAAACTCATTTCTATGGATAAGCTCATGTTTTAAAGTTTTTTGGCTACATCCTATGATAAAGATAGGGTGTAGCTTTTTGTTTTGTTGAGAGCTCGTAATAAACATTCGGCGGGAAGTGCATAAAGTTTCGGCGAGAACTATTTTGACTTTCGGCGGGAAGTATATAGAGTTTCGGCGAGAACTATTTTAAGTTTCGGCGAGAAGTTTTGCAAGACTTCCCAAGATCATTTAAATCATCCCCCATCTTCATTTGATGAATGATGCAAGGCGCTAAAAAACTGACAGCTGACAAAAACGTCGCGAGTGCCGTGTCCCGAGTGCCGAGAGTTTTTTCGTTCCGAAAAAATATGGGTAGGTTGTGTGTATCTCTCTGCGTTCTTTGCGTAAAACCTCTGCGTTCTCTGCGGTTAAAAAAAGGTAAAAGGTAAAAGGGAAAAGGCTGAGAGCTCTTCTCGGGACTCGGCACAAAAACACTGACAGCTGATAGCTTTTTTTAATTCGTGGAAATCTGTGGGCAGAATTCTTTGCGTCCCTTTGCGGTTACATCACCACATCATCACATCATCAC
>JAQVNO010000025.1:21325-24508 GCA_028703095.1 Bacteroidales bacterium | reverse complement strand
TACAAAAATATACAAGATTTTTGTTGCAAAGATACAAAAAATTGCAATACCTTCAATACATTTTACAAATTATTTTAATGATATTCAATAAATTAAAATGTTTTTAAGGGTCGACTATTTAATATTCAAGACCAGTAGATTATAAATAAGGTTACATTTTCAATGCTTTTTTTGTTAACATTCGAAAAAATATTTCCCTATTCAAATGTTGACATTACATCCTGACCTTTCTCCTTGTTGATGTAGTTTTCGAAAAAAAGCAGGTATTATTTAATGTTTATAGTGATGATAGATTCGTACAATTCTTACATTTAATTAATATACATCCTTAAAATAAAGTATTACTTTCTGCGTTAGAAGTAAACCGTGAAAAAAAAAGACATGAGACACATCAGACACCTCCTTTTAATAAGCATTATCGTCTTAATGGCAGTAGCTTGCGAGACGCCCATATCGCTTACCATTCCCGACCACGACAACCCGACGGTGATAGAAGGATGGATAGAAAACGGCAAGCCGGCAACAGTCGTTGTGTCGCAAAGTCTTTCTTATTTTTCAGAAATCACCCTGGCAAGCATACTTTCCGCCATCGATACGACAGCAGAAGTGATTGTAAGTGATGATGAGGGTAATAGCGAAAGTTTGTCTATCGGGTTCTCGCCCGATCATTTATACGGATTGTTGGGAAAAGTATATATGGGTTCTGTTATCATGGGTAAAGCCGGACATACTTATCATCTAAAGATAAAAAGCAAAGGGAAAGTGTATAGCGCCACTACGATTATTCCTGCTTCACCCCCGATTTTAGACACTATACATTTCAACATAAAAGAACCTTCAGATACCTCTGCTACCATACGCATTCTCATTCGCGATAACAGCAACGAATTCAATTGTTATCGTTTCTTTACACAGATAAAAGATTTAGACCTCACCTTCAGCCAGACTTCTATAGGAGTGTTTGATGATTTGACGTTTAACGGCTTAACGCTAAATTTTGAATTGGTACGCATGCCTACAAGCAACATCCTCACTGCCAACATGACACAAGAAGAGTACGATAATTACTACCGCATGACTTTCTTCCAAGGTGATGTAGTCTACGTGAAGTCGACCACCACCGACGTATGGACAAAAAGTTTTTGGTCTTCCTTACAATCGGAAATATCGGGAGGACAAAATCCTTTTGTTACCCCGGGCACACACCCTAGCAACATTGAAGGTGAAAATGTTACCGGCATATGGTCGGGTTACCACGCGCGTTACGATACATTGGAGTTTAAATAAGGTGTGGATTTACCCGCAGTGAATGCAGAGAATTAGGAATTAAAAAGAGTGATATATATATAATGTATAAAAAAACAAACTAATTTTTCGGCACATAAAAAACCGGACATCTAAAAAAAAATGGCGAAACAACAGACATTATCAGTATTACTAGCCTTGGAAAAGGCGAAGAAATATTGTGCTTATCAGGAGCGTAGCCAATTGGAAGTACGTCTAAAGCTTCGTTCATGGCACATACCGGAAGAACAAACCGAATGGATAATCAGTGAATTGATAAGTGAGAACTTCCTTAACGAAATGCGATATGCCAAAGCATATGCCGAAGGAAAATTCCGCATCAAAGGCTGGGGACGGGAAAAAATTAAGTATAACTTAAAAGCTAAAGGGGTGAGTAATTATTGCATAACAAAAGCCCTCGAGGGTATTTCCGATGCTTATGATACTCGGCTGCAGCAAGAAGCGGAGAAATGGTTGCGAACCCATGCCGAGGGTCCGCAGCAGCGGCAGAAGCTCATTGCCTTCCTTATGAGAAAAGGATATGCTTATAATGACATTATGAGATACCTAAGCCTCTAACAAACACATCTACCTACCATAATTCATGCGACCCCTACGGGGTCGAATATTTGCATATCATCGATTCATTTCTATAGATATGTTTTTCCTACTGAAAAAGCTACATTCGTACATTATAGGTATGTTTTTCCTACGGAAAAAGCTACATTCATACATTATAGATATGTTTTTCCTACGGAAAAAGCTACATTCGTACATTATAGGTATGTTTTTCCATTATGAAGTCGTAGGCTTCATATATCTATAACAAACACATCTACCTACCAAAATTCATGCGACCCCTACGGGGTCGAATATTTGCATATCATCGATTCATTTCTATAGATATGTTTTTCCTACGGAAAAAGCTACATTCTTGCATTATAGATATGTTTTCCCATTATGAAGCCGTATGCTTCATATATCTATAACAAACACATCTACCTATCATAATCTATAGATATGTTTTCCCTACGGAAAAAGCTACATTCATACATTATAGATATGTTTTTCCTACGGAAAAAGCTACATTCGTACATTATAGATATGTTTTTCCTACGGAAAAAGCTACACTCGTACATTATAGATATGTTTTTCCTACGGAAAAAGCTACATTCTTGCATTATAGATATGTTTTCCCATTATGAAGCCGTATGCTTCATATATCTATAACAAACACATCTACCTATCATAATCTATAGATATGTTTTCCCTACGGAAAAAGCTACATTCATACATTATAGATATGTTTTTCCTACGGAAAAAGCTACACTCATACATTATAGATATGTTTTTCCATTATGAAGCCGTAGGCTTCATATATCTATAACAAACACATCTACCTACCATAATTCATGCGACCCCTACGGGGTCGAATATTTGCATATCATCGATTCATTTCTATAGATATGTTTTTCCTACGGAAAAAGCTACATTCATACATTATAGATATGTTTTTCCTACGGAAAAAGCTACACTCGTACATTATAGATATGTTTTTCCTACGGAAAAAGCTACATTCTTGCATTATAGATATGTTTTCCCATTATGAAGCCGTATGCTTCATATATCTATAACAAACACATCTACCTATCATAATCTATAGATATGTTTTCCCTACGGAAAAAGCTACATTCATACATTATAGATATGTTTTTCCTACGGAAAAAGCTACACTCATACATTATAGATATGTTTTTCCATTATGAAGCCGTAGGCTTCATATATCTATAACAAACACATCTACCTACCATAATTCATGCGACCCCTACGGGGTCGAATATTTGCATATCATCGATTCATTTCTATAGATATGTTTTTCCTACGGAAAAAGCTACATTC
>JAQVNO010000025.1:0-21225 GCA_028703095.1 Bacteroidales bacterium | reverse complement strand
AGGCTTCATATATCTATAACAAACACATCTACCTACCATAATTCATGCGACCCCTACGGGGTCGAATATTTGCATATCATCGATTCATTTCTATAGATATGTTTTTCCTACGGAAAAAGCTACATTCGTACATTATAGATATGTTTTTCCTACGGAAAAAGCTACATTCATACATTATAGGTATGTTTTTCCTACGGAAAAAATTATCTCTCTTTACTATATTTTATAAAAAAATACTATCTTTGCAAAAAAATAAACTAAAATAAACAATATTATGTCTCAAACATTTTCGCAAATTTATATCCATGTTATCTTTGCTGTAAAACACAGAGATAGTCTAATTCTTCAAGATTGGGAAGATGATTTATATAAGTATATCACCGGTATTGTTACAAATAAAAATCAAAAAATGATTTCTATTAATGGCATGCCTGACCACTTACATTTATTTTTAGGACTAAAACCTACATGTTGCTTATCTAATTTAGTACGTGAAATTAAAAAATCATCAACCGAATTTATAAAACGCCGTAAATTTTGCAAATGTAAATTTCAATGGCAAGAAGGATTTGGATCATTTTCACATAGTCATTCTAACATAAGTACTGTAGCAAATTATATCGAAAATCAGAAAGCACATCACAAGAAAAAAACATTTCGAGATGAGTATTTGGAATGTTTAATTAAAAATAGCATTGTATATAAAAATGAATATTTATTTGATTTTTTTGAACATTTAAAATAATTATTAATAATTCATTTTATAGATATGTTTTTCCTACGGGAAAATTTTGTAGGATATCACGGATTATTTGGAAAATTTTTTCAAAAACAAACTATGATTATTAAACATAATTAATGTGTTTCTGTTTTATAAATATAATAAAAAGGAATATGATACAACACGAAACGATAAAAGCCTTGGACAAACGACTGCAAGTGCTGAGGAGGTTTCTTTGACATTGACAACAAACTTCAAGAAATTAATGAGCGGGAAGTAAAGACCCAAGCTCCTGATTTTTGGGAAAGCCCTACTGCTGCGGAAAAAGAATTAAAACAAATTAACATCTTAAAATCGTGGACGAACGATTTTTCCCATGCACAATCATTGATGGAGGAAGTCAACATTGCCTATGAATTTCTGGAGTTGGGTGAAATGGAAGAGAGTGAATATGGCACCATTTATTCTCAAGCGAGTGAAGCGATAGAGGCGTTGGAATTTCGAAATATGATGAATAACGAGGAGGACCGCTTGGGAGTGATACTCACGATTAATTCCGGTGCCGGCGGTACTGAGAGTCAGGATTGGGCGGAGATGTTGCTACGCATGTATGTACGATGGGGGGAAGCTAAGGGATTCAAAGTTAAGGAACTTGACCGTTTAGAAGGAGATGTTGCCGGCATTAAATCGGCAACCATAGAGATAGAAGGAGCCTATGCTTACGGAAATCTCAAAGGCGAATCGGGAGTACACCGATTGGTACGTCTCTCTCCTTTTGATGCTGCCAATCGCCGACATACCTCTTTTGCTTCCGTTTTCACCTGCCCTATGATTGATGACAACATCAACATTCAGATTAATCCGGCTGATATCAGTTGGGATACTTTCCGTTCCGGAGGACCCGGTGGACAGAATGTCAACAAAGTAGAGACTGCTGTCCGGCTGCATCATCATCCATCGGGCTTTGTAGTTGAGTGTCAGGAAACGCGCTCTCAATTACAAAACAAGGATAAAGCCATGCAAATGCTCAAATCACGATTGTATGAGCAAGAATTACAGAGAAAATACGAAAAAATCAACGCTATTGAAAGCAATAAAAAGAAAATAGAATGGGGCTCACAGATACGCAATTATGTATTGCATCCCTATAAATTGGTAAAAGATAACCGTACATCTTATGAAACGGGCAATACACAAGCAGTTCTCGACGGAGAGATAGACGGCTTTCTGAAGGCTTATTTGATGCAATTCGGGCAAGCCAAAGGCAAAGCTGCGCAGGAAACAAAGCCCATTTAATACCAAAAAAACAAGTGTCATTTCTATTCTATAAACAAAAAAAGTATACTTTTGCGTAGCATAAAAAATTTTATATAAGCATATCCTAAATTAAAATTGATGAAAGCATTACTTACAAGGGCACTGACGGGAATTATTTTTGTAGGACTTATTATTTTTTCCATTGTAAGTAATCCTTGGATTTTATTTAATGTATTTCTGATTATCACTTGCCTTGCTCTTTTTGAATATCGAAATCTATTAATGACAAAGAGCATACGTTTATCTCCTTTATTTTTTGTGCCGGCGCTTGCCGTATATTTTATGATTGCCTATACAGACTTATGGGAAATAGCTTTTTTTGTTAAACTTTTCCCTTTCTTGTTGTTAGCAATGTTATTTTCATACTCTTTATTTGCTTTATTTCGCAAAACACAGCACAGAGCATTGACCGATATTGCGGCTTCTTTAGCCGGCATAATAGTGATAGTACTCCCGTTTGCCTTCATCAATCATTTCCCTTTACTGACAGCTAACGGGCACCTGGTATTGTTAGCAGTATTTGTTCTTATCTGGACAAACGACACTTTTGCTTACAGCATAGGCAGTTTAATAGGGAAACACTCTTTATTTCCAAGAATTTCGCCTAAGAAGACATGGGAAGGAAGTATAGGTGGCGCTTTATGCACATGGATATTTGCTTATTTCTTTCCTTTTTTATTTCCTTCGCTCATGTATAACTCATGGAAATGGATGGGATTGGCAGCGGTTATTGTACTAACAGGCACTTTGGGTGATTTAATAGAATCAATGTTTAAAAGAGAGTTGGGCGTGAAAGACTCCGGCACTATATTACCCGGTCATGGCGGGGTATTGGATCGTTTTGATTCTATTTTGTTTGCCATACCTTTTGTTTTTATATATCTTTACATCATTAATTAAGTCATAAAAAAAATGAGAATACACAGAGAAGGCTATCGTATCATTGTCAGTGTTTTTGCAATTTTAGTAGTGGTATCGGCATTAATAACTGCCAATACAGATTCTATTATTCCGCAATTCATTATGTATACTTTTGCCATTTGTTTCTTTTATTTTATCGTGCGTTTTTTCCGTGTTCCCAAACGCCATCTTACCAAAGACGAAAACATTATTTACTGTCCCGCCGATGGTAAAATAGTGGTTATAGAAGAGATTGATGAAAATCAATATTTTCACGACAAACGATTGAAGGTTTCCATCTTTATGTCTCCTTTCAATGTGCATGTAAACTCCTATCCCATATCGGGTGAAGTAAAGAAAGTGGATTATTATCCCGGCAAACACATGATAGCATGGTACCCGAAGTCTTCTGACTACAACGAACATTCGTGCACTCTTATCGAGCATCCCAACAAGACCCAGATATTGGTTAAACAAATTGCAGGAATCATTGCCCGTCGCATTGTTTGTTACGCCAAAGTAGGTCAAGAAGTACATCAGGGAGATGAAATAGGGATTATTAAAATGGGTTCTAGGGTAGACGTCATTCTTCCTATTAATGTGCGACTGGATGTAGAATTAGGGGAATCGGTACGTTCTAAAAAGACAATTCTGGCTTATTTCAAATAACCTAAAAACTATAAATTATGCATAAACAAACCACTCTCGAATCAATTTTATTTTTAGACATCGAAACGGTAGCAGCCTATCCGGATTATCAAGGCTTATCCGATCGCATGAAATTTTTCTGGGATAAGAAAGCTGAACACTTGCGAAAAAGTGAAGAAGACACTCCTGAAAATCTTTATCCTCGTGCCGGCATTTACGCTGAGTTTGGCAAAATTATTTGTATCTCTGTTGCGTATATCCGCGAAAAGCGTGTACGTATTAAGTCCTTTTATGGAGACGATGAAAAAACGCTCTTAGAAGACTTTGCTACACTATTGCGCACACATTTCAATGGTTCCCATCATCGTTTATGTGCCCATAACGGCAAGGAATTCGATTTTCCTTATATCTGTCGCAGGATGTTGATACATAAAATAAAACCACCTTCTATTCTTGATGTTTCCGGCAAAAAGCCATGGGAGACTACTTTTTTGGACACCATGGAGATGTGGCGTTTTGGGGATTATAAGCAATACACTTCCCTGGATTTGTTAGCAACACTTTTCAGTATTGATTCTCCGAAAGATGATATAGACGGAAGCAAAGTTAACGATTGCTATTGGAAAGAGAAAGCATTGGAACGCATCAAAACTTATTGTGAAAAAGATGTACTGACGGTGGTGCAATTGTATGTTTCCTATTATGGGAAAAACCTTTATCGGGCAGAAGACATCATGTATGTATAAGACATAAAATCAACTTCTCATTTCAAGCTTTATCTTCCAACATCGGCACAAAGCGAAAGACCCCATGGGTAGTAGTTTGGTAGGATGTTTGTGTTTCACGCACTATTTTGGTCATAGTTTGCACTCCTTCGCCGATAGGGACAACAAGAATTCCTCCTATTTTAAGTTGATTTAAAAGCGTTTGCGGCACTTCAGCAGCACCGCAGGTAATGACAATGCCATCGAAAGGCGCAAAATCGCTCCATCCCATATAGCCGTCACCGTATTTAGAGGCAATGTTTAATCCCAACTTTTCAAAAAGTTTTTTCGTCTCATCGTGGATATATTTCTGTCTTTCGATAGTATAGACATAAGCACCCATTTTTTTAAGTATCACTGCTTGATAGCCGGAGCCGGTTCCTATTTCGAGTATACGTTTGTTTTTACTCACTCCCAAAAGTTGTGTTTGAATGGCTACGGTATAGGGTTGGGAAATGGTCTGATTGCAAGCAATAGGCAATGCTCTGTCAGCATACGCATGACCGTATAGGGATTCAGGAACAAAAAAATGACGCGGGATAGCATGAAAAGCCTCTAAAAGTTGGGGGTTATCAATGCCTTTGCTTTTCAAATCCTCTACCATTTGTGCACGTAAGCCTTTGTCCCTAAAAGTATCTTCCATCTTTTTTATAAACTTAATATTTTTATATTCAAAATAATACTACTTTTGCAAAAGTAAAAAAAAATGTGAAACAAATGATAAAAGTAGGCGTATTTGGTGCAGGTCATCTTGGAAAAATCCATATTAGATGTTTAAAAAACGTTGAGAAGGTTGAAATTATTGGTTTTTATGATCAAAACGAAGAAGTTCGCAAGGAAGTATCGGCAACATTCGGGATTCCATATTTTGAAGATGCGGAGGCATTGATTGCACAGAGCGATGCCATTGATATTGTAACACCGACGGTATCACATCATGAAGTAGCGATGGAAGCGTTGAAAAAAAAGAAGCATGTATTCATTGAAAAACCGATAACCGCCACTTTAAAAGAAGCCAAAGAAATATTAGATTACTCACAATCACAGCAATTGAAAGTGCAAATAGGACATGTAGAGCGTTTCAACGATGCCTATTTGGGTGCCAAAGCCTATATTGACAATCCGATGTTTATTGAATGCCATCGACTGGCGGGTTTTAATCCACGCGGTACGGATGTATCGGTGGTTTTAGATTTGATGATACACGACATTGACATACTTTTACACAGTGTTAAATCGGAGGTTAAAGACATACATGCCAGCGGTGTATCCATTGTTAGCGACACTCCCGACATTGCCAATGCCCGCATAGAGTTTGAGAATGGATGCGTTGCCAATCTAACTGCCAGCCGTATATCGATAAAAAACATGCGTCGCACTCGCATGTTTCAAAAGAATGCTTATATTACCATCGATTTTCTTGAAAAACAAACCAACATCATGCGCATACGCGATTATGTGCCCGAAGATGCCAACGATTTACTTCCGCTCATCTTAGATTTGGGTAATAACAAAGGTAAAAAACGCATCTTTATTGAGACCCCTCCCCCTGCGAATGTGAATGCCATTGAGATGGAATTACATCTATTCATTCAAAGCATTTTACACAACACCCCTTGTGAGGTTTCCGTCAATGACGGCTATCGTGCCCTGAAAATTGCCTACCAGATAATGGATAAGTTTATCCCTACAACACCTATTGTATAAGTTGTAACATCAAAAGCACTATTCTTGTAATCGCTTAAAAAAACTCAACAATTTATCTGCAATAAGTTGATTGTTGTGATGTAAGCGAATAAATTCCGTTGCATTTTTTCCGATATACGTAAATTTTTCCGGGTTGAAGAAATATTCTTCCATACACGCCAAAAATTCTTCAGGGGTATTGGCAATCATAACACAATGATGGTCGATGGCATCGATACCTTCCAAGCCTATGGAAGTAGTGATAACTGCTTTGCCGAGCATCATGGCTTCAATAATCTTAATTCTTACCCCACTACCTGAGAGTAAAGGCACTATTAAGATGCCATTATCTTTCATAAATTGCTCTGCATCGGGCACCTCTCCTATTATCTCCACATTGGGATATGCCTTTTCCTTTAATTTTGCCGGCATGTATCTGCCTGCAATTCGAAATTTAAGTTGAGGATACGCATCGTGTATGTGATCCCATATTTCATCTAGGAACCATTCCAATCCTTCTTTGTTAGGCATCCAATTCATGGAGCCGATAAAAAAAATATTTCGAGCATCGTCAGGGATGGGATTAAATTGAATACGATTGGCATCTACTCCAAAAGGAATATTTGTAATAGGCACGTTTACTCCATGACTAAGAAAATACGCCCTATCGACATTAGACAAGGTTTCAATACCATCTACACGATTAGCAACTTGTAATTCATAAGATTTCAATTGCTTGCTTAAAATTTTCAAATATATTTTTTTAAATATATTCTTGCTGTGTGCTGCCGTACGTTCCCATATTGTATGTTCTACGTTATGAGCTCGCAAGATAATCTTAGCCTTAGAAAATTCCCTGATAAGAGAGATGTAAGGCGTTAAAAACAAGCTTTCAATTTGAACAATGTCGTACTTCTCTTGAGTAAGTATTTCTTTAAGTTTACGCTCGACATCCTCGGATATAAAACGTTGTATATGATAAGACGTATTTGTCAACAAACATTTTAAAGCGTCCCACAGTTTAAGTCGTAAATCCACAAAGACCCATTCGATGGATGTACTTATGCGATAATCTTCGGGGACATCTTTTTCGTTGACGAAATATTTTTCTGTATTAACAGCCAGAATTTTCACCTTACAATCGTTTTCCAGCAACATTTGCGTTACTGCATGCATGGCAATAGGGCCGCCTTCGCGAGGAGGGTAAGGTGATTTATTACATAATTGTAATACTTTCATTATTTTGATGAATTACCAAAAATTTTTAATTTTTTAATTTTCATTATAAATTTCTGCCAGGATTCCAAATCGAACAATCGCGATTCTTTAGAGGCTTTGTATATCAAAAAAATACCTAACGGCAATAATATTGCTGATGCTACCCACATCCCTACAGAAGTTGGGATAAGACCCAAACGCGACATGCGTTCACCTATGGTAGAGACTACCCAATAGAAAACAAATATTAAAATACTGGCAACAAGCGGAATCCCTATTCCTCCTTTACGTATAATGGCACCAAGAGGGGCTCCGATAAAGAATAAAAGCAAACAAGCAAACGCTAAGGCATATTTCCGATGCCATTCAATTTCATAACGCCATAACAACTTTTGTTGAGAGCTGTAATCCATATGACTAAATTCGACGACACTTTTATGTTCTCTGGCATTTTGCAACGCATATTGGGTTATTTTCAGAGTATCGTTTACATTAAACTGTTTGTAAATTAATGGGATACCCACTGCTATAGCTGCAATACTATCGTTATAACGTGGAAAAAGATTTTTTAAGGAGCCTAACAGACGTTCCCCTATTTCCACTTTTCCAAGAGTAATCTTTAACCGCATCGTATCTATTATGGTATCCAATTGAAACACATTCAACATTTCATAGCTGTCTTTGTAAAGTTCTTCATCTGTTCTTTTTAGCTCAAAAGAGGCAAGGTTAAAACTTAATTGTTGTTCTTTGAAAGTCCCGCGAAGCACTGAAATTTCATGGGCTTGTTTCTTTTTCCTTTCATCTGCATACCTGAAATTTTCGTCATAGATAAAGCCATCATACAAATGAAAAATTAAATAATGTTTATCCTTAGTCATAAACATTTTACCTCTTTTGGCATAGGTAACGCTTGTATAATTATTTACACGGGTATGATCATAAATAAGCACATCGTGAATGGTTTGATTATCTCTTTCTTTCTTCCCTATCCGGATGATATAATCATCTATTTCCTTATAAAAAACTCCCTCTTCAATATTCAATGCCGGTTTTTGAGAACGTATATCCATCAATAAGGTTTTCGCCTTAAGATTAGCGACAGGAACAATATTGTTGGAGATAAAAAATCCCAGTCCGGCACAAAACATAGAAAAAATAAACAAGGATGCCATTATACGATATAAGGGAATGCCTGCCGATTTCATGGCGGTAAGTTCATACCTCTCTCCTAAATTTCCGAAGAGCATGAGTGAGGATAATAATATCGCCAGCGGCAATGCCAAAGAAAAAAAGGTAAAGGACATATAACCTAATAATTGGAATAATACTTTCAATTCCAATCCTTTTCCAACCATATCATCTACATATTTCCAAAAGAATTGCATTAAGAAAATAAACACCACCACAAAGAAGGTCATAAAAAAGGGACCTATATAGTATTTGAATATGAAAATATCAATTTTTTTCAAGAATGCAGTGCTATATTTAAATTCAACTAACGTTAATACTAAATTACTATTGTTATATCCATTTGATTCTATAAAACTCCATGTTTATTCTTAAAAAAGAACTGTTATAAATTATATAATTAGGAAGCATAAGGGAGAATCACTTGATCAGTCGCAATAAATAATCTCCGTAACCACTTTTCATCAAAGGAATAGCGATTTTACTCAGTTGTTCTTTGTCAATAAAGCCTTGTTGATAAGCTATTTCTTCTATACAACCGATTTTAAGCCCTTGTCTATCTTCGATAACCTGCACGAATTGAGAAGCTTCTATTAAAGAAGAGAAAGTGCCGGTATCGAGCCATGCGGTACCTCTTCCAAGCAGAGATACTTTTAATTTACCTCTCTCGAGATAATATTTATTGACATCGGTAATTTCGTATTCGCCTCTGGCACTTGGTTTAATATTTTTTGCTACCTCCACCACGGAATTATCATAAAAATACAAACCGGGTACAGCATAATTTGACTTAGGGGTTTTAGGTTTTTCTTCTATTGACAAAGCGGTCATATTCTTGTCGAATTCGACAACACCGTAGCGTTCTGGGTCATTTACATGGTAGGCAAACACTATACCGCCATCGGGATTTGAAGAGGCTTTCAGGGTTTTTTGCAAGCCGGAGCCGTAAAAAATATTATCTCCCAAAATCAGACAGACTTTATCATTCCCGATAAATCTTTCTCCGAGCACAAAAGCTTGAGCCAGACCGTTTGGAATTTGTTGTTCCTGATAGCTGAAATAACAACCTAAGCGGCTCCCGTCACGAAGTAATTTTTGAAAACTGGGAAGGTCGTAAGGTGTAGAAATGATTAATATTTCCCTTATATCACTCAACATAAGCATACTCAATGGATAATAAATCATGGGCTTATCATAAATCGGCATGAGTTGTTTGCTACAAGCCATGGTAAGCGGATGCAAACGGGTTCCGGCTCCACCGGCTAGAATAATTCCTTTCATACTAATTTTTTTGGTTGATTTAGATTGTCATAATTTCTTTTTCTTTGAATTCCAATAATTTATCTATTCTTTCAACAAACTCATTGGTAATTTTCTGGATATCCGTTTCTGCTTTCATTATTTCATCTTCCGGCACACCCTCATCTTTTAATTCCTTAATGGCATTGTTGGTGGTTCTACGTTGATTACGAATAGTTACTTTGACCTGTTCAGCTTCTTGTTTTGCTTTCTTTACCAAATCCTTACGTCTTTCTTCCGTTAATACGGGAACGAGAACACGTATTATTTCTCCATTATTTTGGGGGTTAAAACCTAAATTAGCAGCCATGATAGCCTTTTCAATTGGATGAATCATATTTTTTTCCCAAGGCTGAATCATAATTTGCTTCGGGTCGGGAATACTCAAGCTGGCCACTTGTGCGATGGGAGTCATAGTACCGTAATAATCTACTTTCACACCATCAAGCATTTTAACATTCGCTTTTCCTGCACGTAGTTTTTCTAATTCTTTTTCAAAGAAATTCATGCTGTTTTGCATGGATTCTTTCATAGTTTCAATATATAATAGAATATCTTCTGACATAATGTGAGTATTTATAATTATTCCTGAAGTTCGTTACTTTCTTTTTCTTCTTCTTGTAATTCTTGTAATTTAGCTTGTTGTTTGGCTTTTTGTTTATCCAGTCGTTTAATTTCTTTTTCCACAAAAGATTTGTTCCATTTATAGGCAATCAGATAATGCGTAATGATAAAAATACCCCAAAAGAAAGTGATTGCCAAGGTCAGGCGAAAAAATACAGAGGTTTCTCCTTCGTTGACACTATCTTTAAACAAGAAGCCCCATAGCAACCAAAAAAAAGCAATTACCAATAAATAAATAGCAAAATGTATTTTAAAAGACACCCTTCGTTTGGCGCGTCTATACATTTTCTTTTGTTCTTCCGTCATCACCGGATTAGTTTCTTCATCCATTGTTTCCATGTTAATCCATATTAAAAATTTTAGTACCAACATTTTCACCCATCACCACTTTTTGAAGATTTTTCTTTTTATTCATATCAAAAACAATGATAGACAGATTATTTTCCATACACAAGGTGAAAGCGGTAAGATCCATGATATTCAGGTCCTTGTTATAGGCATCTTGAAACGTTAATCCTTCATACCTGACTGCCTTAGGATTTTTTTCGGGGTCTTTATCGTACACTCCATCAACGCGAGTCCCTTTTAAGAGAATATCGGCTTTGATTTCTAATGCCCGTAAAACTCCTGTTGTATCGGTAGTAAAAAAAGGATTACCTGTTCCGGCACTCATAAGCACCACATACCCTTTTTCCAAATACTCAATAGCCAGGCGGCTACTCATTTTCTCGCAAATAGATTCTATGGGCAAAGAAGATAAAATAACTGCCTTAACCCCTACTTCATGCAATTGCGCTTGCAAAGCCATAGCGTTAATAACAGTAGCCATCATTCCCATATAATCGCCTTGTATACGATCAAAGCCTTTCCCTGAACCTTGAAGACCTCTAAAAATATTTCCGCCACCAATCACAACCGCTAATTGTACCTGCATATCAGTTATAACTTTAATTTCTGCAGCATAATAATCTAGCATATCTTTGCTAATGCCATAAGATGCTTTACCCGCCAAAGATGCTCCGCTAACTTTCAATAATACTCTTTTATATCTCATAATTTAAAGTATTTACACACAAATTCATTAATATAATATCCGGTTTCTCAATTCCTCTGTTAAATCTTCGTGCATTCTCACAAAGAATGTATATTATCTAGATTGCAAAAGTACATAAAAAAATCTTTTTTCATACAAAGATTACAAAAATTTAAAATTACATCAGATAGAATTTAAAATAAACTGATTAGATTTTTTTAAATAAATTAAAAAAAAATTAAACTTTAATTTTTATTGGAAACTTATAAAAAAAATGTACTTTTGCAATTGTAATTATACAAAAAAATATGAATACTATCATTGAACAAATAAAACATCTGTCTTCGACCTACTTTCTGGAAACCATAAAATTAAGAAGACTCATTCATCAATATCCGGAATTATCCGAACATGAGTTTATAACTGCACGTTATATATGCAATACCTTAAAATCCTATGGCATTAAATCAGAATTACTGTTAAACAATACAGCTGTAATAGCAAGTATTGAAGGAAATGGTTCAAGCAAGGCTGTGTTAGGCTTACGAGCTGAAACAGATGCACTTCCTATAGAAGAAAAAAGCGATAATTCCTATATTTCAACCAACAAAGGCATTATGCATGCCTGCGGTCACGATGCACACACTGCTTCGCTGCTAACCACAGCCAGAATATTGGAATTACTCAAAGATCAATGGGGAGGAAGCATTAAATTATTCTTTCAACCTTCAGAGGAAAAATATCCCGGGGGTGCCATACGCATGATAGAGGCAGGCGTATTGGAAAATCCTAAAGTGGATATGATGTTAGCCATGCATGTTTCGCCTGAAATAGAAACAGGAAAAATCGGCATCAAAGCCGATAAATTCATGGCTTCTACCGATGAAATATATGTAAACATCAAAGGGAAAGGAGGACATGCCGCCCTTACACATTCTTATGTCAATCCGATTTATATTGCCGCCAACAGCATCACTGAATTAGATACACTTTTTAAAGCCAGTGCCCCCGAAGAATTTCCATCTGTTCTTACTTTTGGACGTTTTATTGGTGAAGGTAAAACAAACATTGTTCCTGACGAAACATTATTGGAAGGCACCTTGCGTACCTTTGATGAAGAATGGCGCAAAAACGCTCATAAATTAATCAAAAAAACCTTTACTAAAATTGCAAAAGAACACAAAGGAGAAGCCATCGTGCGTATTGTCAACGGGTATCCCGTTTTAATTAATAACCCGGAAGTAACAAGTTTGTGCGAAAGCTATGCCAAAGAATTTTTAGGCTCCGGGAATGTTCTTCCTTTACACTATCGTATGACCAGCGATGACTTTGCTTCTTTCTCGAATGTTGTACCTTCATTAATGTATCGCTTAGGCGTTAAAATCGAAGACAAAGAGTTAAATCTTCATGCTGCCAATTTTGACATCAATGAGAAAGTATTGGAATTTTCACCCGGTTTAATGGCTTTTATGGCTTTAAACTTATTGAATACTATAAAAAAAAATGAGTAAATCTATCATTCTTTCCCGATTGGAAAGAAAAAACATCCTGATTTTAGGATACGGACGGGAAGGAAAATCAACGTATCATTTTATCAAACAACATCTACCTGAAGTAAAAGTTACCATTGCCGATGCCAATCCACTTTTGGATATCACAGAAATAAAAAAAAATAAGGATGCGTATATTTTAGGAAAAAATTATTTGCATACAATTTCTACCTATGACCTGATTATTAAATCTCCCGGCATAAGTTTAAAAAATCATCTAACATCTATTCAAAGAGACAACCTTAGTTCTCAAACCGACTTATTCTTGCAAGCTTATGCGAATCAATGTATAGGCGTTAGCGGCACCAAAGGAAAAAGTACTACTGCCAGCTTAATTTATCACATTTTACAATCATCAAACATAGCTTCCCTGCTGGCAGGAAATATAGGGACCCCATTGTTTGATATTATTCCATTGATTAATGAACACGTAAAAATTGTGATGGAGTTATCATCCCATCAATTGGAGTTTATCCAAAAAGCACCGGCAACAGCTGTACTTCTCAACATATTTGAAGAACATTTAGACCACTACCTTAGTTTTGAAGCATATCAGCAAGCAAAATATGCAATTGCACGCTATCAACAAAAGAATGATACATTCATTTACAATACCGATGATAGACTGATTAAAAAATTATTGCAACTTTCACTCCCTCACTCTCAGCTTTTAGGCTTTTCCTATGCCCCGTCTACCCTTTCGGCTTGCTATATCCGAGATCATTCCATGATGTATAAACACAATGATAAAGAAGAGAAAATCATGGAAATCGTCACGAACGACTTTCCATTGAAAGGCAAGCACAACTTGGCAAATAGCTGCGCTGCCTTACTTGCAGTGCTACCACTTATTCCTATTGAAAAACGTAAAAATTTGAAAAATGTCGTTTACTCTTTTCAGAGCCTACCTCATCGTTTGGAATTTGTTGCCACTATCAATGATATAAGCTATTACAATGACAGCATCTCCACAATTCCTCAAGCCACTATTGTCGCTCTGGAAGCCATCGACAATGTGAACACCTTAATCCTCGGAGGCATGGACAGAGGTATCGATTACACACCCATGAAAAATGTTTTTTTCGATTCACAAGTGGAAAATTTTATTTTTACCGGAAAAGCAGGAAAACGTATGATGCAATTATGTCAAGCCGTTTCCCATAAAAAGACTTTTTTCTCAAACGATTATACGGAAATCGTAGCCATTGCTAAAAATGTAACCCGCAAACATCACGTTTGTTTATTATCACCTGCTGCCTCCAGCTACGATGCATTTACAAACTTTGAACACAGAGGCAATGTTTACAAAGAATTAATAAAAAATACCTAAGCACTATTGAATGAAAAATTCCGCTATCAATACTTTATGTGAATTAAAAGACCCTTATTTTCACAGTCCCAAACGTGACAAACTGTTTGTCGAAGCCATCAAAGAAAACTATGCCATACAATTTGAAAAGCAAGCGTTCATTCGCTATCTGGCTACACAACGTCATTTTAACATCAAAGATGTAAATACCATCGATGATTTGGCTAAAATACCTCCTCTCTTTGTCGGTATTATGAAAATTCATACTTTCTGCAATGTAGCGGAGAAAGACATCAAAATGGTATTAACAAGTTCAGGAACCAAGGGACAGAAAACCCAATCTTTTTTTGACGCAGACTCCTTAGAAAGGCTCTCGAAACTTGCCCTTAACTGCTTCCATGCAGGAGGATGGACTTCCGATATACCCGCTCATTTTTTTGTAATGGGATACGATATCACTGCTGCCACTGATTTGGGAACTTCGTGGAGTAACAGCCAGCTATTGTCATTAGCCCCTAACAAGAGTGTACATTGGACTATTCTAAAAAACGAACAAGGCGAATTTGCTTTTGATTATACCTTCTGGGCAAAGAAAATCATTGAATTAAGTGAAGATGCCCCCATACGTCTGACAGGCTTCCCTGCTTTTATGTGTCAGATAGCCTATGAAATACAACGCATTAAACCCAATTTCAAAGTAAAAGAGGGCAGTTTTATTACTGCCGGCGGTGGTTGGAAAAATCACAAAGGAAATGTACTCACGCATAAAGAATTTGGCGAGCTTATGGAAAAAACCATGGGGATAGCACCCGCATGCATACGCGATATTTTCGGCATGGCAGAACATGGCATACCCTATTGCTCGTGCAGTGCCGGCAATTATCACATCCCTGTTTATTCCCGTTTACTTATCAGAGAGCCTTTGTCGTTGCAAACACTTGCCGATAATGAAGAAGGATTGATGAATCTAATATCTCCTTATAACCTAACTCAACCTAATTTATCGGTATTAGCCACTGACTTGGCAGTCGTAAGAGACAATTGCCCTTGCGGTATTACAGGCAAATACATTGCCTCTATCCGCAGAGGCGGCATATCCAAAAACAGAGGTTGTGCCATTGCAGCACAAGAAATATTAACTAAATCACAAGGAGGGAAAGGATGAGTCGTACCCATTATCTGTTCGGAAACAAAATCGAAGGCGAAGAATTAAACATAACGGCAGCGTTAGAATATTTTTCTCAAGAAAAGCTCAATGACTTATCCATACGATTTATGCAAATTCCTTTGGAAAACATTTTGAATGTATTGGAAAAAACCGGTCGTTACATGTATGACAAAGAGAAGCCCTATTACAAACAATGCATGGACACATTACCTCACATGTTACATTACGCTCCTAAGATGGTAGAAAAAGGATTGTCGTTTATTCCTTCCCTTCTTAGTCGTATGACCATGTTAGACCGATTATCCCACTTAGGCAATCATCATTCCCTCGATTATCCGGTTTATAGTGGCAAAGGTCAGTTAAAAAGAGCCGTACCCACCGGTATTGTTTGTCACTTGGCTGCCGGTAACACTTTTCTGGGTGCCATTGACTCCCTTTTATATGGGGTGATAACAAAGAATATTAATATTGTAAAAATGTCAGCAAACGATTGTTTCTTCCCCATAGTATTCATGGAAGCTCTGCGAGAAGCAGATACTGACAATATTATATTCCCGTACATCACAATGACTTATTGGAAATCAAGCAACGAAAGCATCGCAGAGTTGGTTAAAAATACTGCCGATATCATTTTATTGTTTGGAGGAGAAGAAGCTGTTAAATCGGTAAAGAAAGAAATAGCCCCTAAATGCGAAGTGATCGCATTCGGACCTAAAACCAGTTTCGGCATTGTAAGTGCAGAACTTAGCCAAGAAGAACTTTCGATAGCAGCCAAAGGCTTTGCTACCGATATTGTTTTTTGGGAACAACGTGCCTGTACTGCTTGCCAGAACATTTTTATTGAAAAATCGGAAAATACCGATTACTTTTTACAAGCACTCTTTACAGCATTGGAAGAAACCGGAATTGCATTCCCTCAAGAAACTGTTAATACAGATGCAGCCGTGGAAATCCGGAAGCAAAGAGAAATCGCTCTATGGGAACAATTTACCGGCAACGGACAAGTCATGGAAGGCACAACATCAAATCACAGTATCATTGTAAAACATAGCAATTACATCAGCGATTCACCTCTGGAAAGAACCGTAATTGTCAATATTGTTAATGCTTGGAAAGACATATTAAGCGCTTCCGTGCCGGCATTAAAATATTACATGTCTACCGTTTCCATTGCTTCCAAACACAAACAAGAAATCATGAATACCTTGATACCCTTTGGTGTGATGCGATTTTGCTCTCCCGGATTAATGTCATCATCGGCGAGTGCTTCTTACTCTCACGATGGCAAATACATCGTAGAATCACTTATCCGTTTTATCAACTTTGAAGATTTCAACGACGCATATATCGGTCTTGACTTTATGTCTGAACAAGAGAAAGAACCGATACTACTCAGTCGGATAAATACCGTTTTAGGAAAAGCCATCCAAACGCCTTTTTATAAACAGAAATATGTCGGAATTCATTTGCCACTTAAGAATTTTCAAGAATTTCAACAATTAAATCCTTTAACAAAAGAAGAAATGGCAAGCATCAGTGCTCATCATTCTGATGCCGCTTTTACCGCTGCTGACAATCATTGCTATCTCTTTTCTGCAGGAGGAAGTACCGGTTTAAAAAAATACGTCTTGTATTCAGCCGATGAATTTTCAAAGTCCAAAGAACTCTTTGGCAAAGGATTCAGAGCCTTGGGGATAAACAAACAGAATATCGTTGCCAATCTTTTCCCATGTGGCGCCTTATATACGGCATTTTTGGCTATCAACAAAGGATTGGAAGAAACAGAATGTAAAATTATATCGCTAACCGGAAATATTTCACACAAAGACACCTTGGAATATTTCACCATGTGTAAACCTGATACTGTTTTCGGATTGCCTTCGCTATTGATACCCTTGGCTCAATATGCGGAACAAAATAATTACCATTTCCAACTTGAAAATATTATTTATGCTGCCGAGCACATGACTGCTGATGCAAAAAAATACTTACAAACTGTTTTTCATGCTAAAAAAATCTCCTCTTTCGGCTATGCTGCGGTTGAAACCGGACCTATCGGATACCAATGTAACTGCTGCAAAGACAATGAATTTCACGTGGAAGAAGAATGGGCATACGTGGAATCGGACGAAAATAACGAAGCCTTGGTAAGCTGTTTACACAAAAGCCTTCAACCCATCATCAGATACAAAGTCGGCGATTGCATAGAATTCATTCACGAAGCCTGCCGGTGTGGCCGTTTGAGTCCTAAGTTCCGCTTATTAGGACGCAGCGGAGAAAAAATAAGAATATCAGGATATAGTGAAATGTATTTTGAAGAAATAGAAAAAGCCATACAATCCATTGTTAAAGACGGATTTGTTATCCAATTACTACTAGAACCCGATGGATTGTACACTCAATTATGTCTAAATGTAGAAACAGGCTCTTGGAAAGATCTCCTATTGAAAGAAAAACTATACCTAGGATTATTAGACAAAATACCTGTATTACAATTACCAAAAGAAAAAAGTATGATTTCACAATTTAAAGTCATTCTACTAGAACCCGACACACTTCCCAGAGTAGAACGCAGCGGCAAAGTTAGACGCATCATTGACAGTCGCATCTAAAAAAAGCTATCATGGAGAATAATTTTATAGATTCACATACATTGAAGCTTATTATTCCTAATGAAATGAGCATGATTTACCCTGTCCAGCAAACAGCGAAAGCCTATGCTGAAATGCTTGGATTTGAGAAGAAAGAATGTTACCATATTGAATTACTGCTGGAAGAAATCCTAAGCAATAGCATCAAATATGATTTTATGCCCGGGCAAAAAGAAAGCATCGACATTACACTACATAAAACTACATTGGGATTATCCGTTACCATACATTCCAACAGCATCCCTTTGGATATTGAAAAGATTAAATCATTTTCAAGCATCGAAAAAGAAAACATCATAAAATACAATGCTTCCGGTATAGGTTCTTTGCTTATCCATAAATTAGCCGATAATGTAAACTATATCAACAAAGGCAAAGAAGGACAGTTTATTTATTTTGAAAAAAATATTGCCGGAAAAGCATTTAACGAAACTCAAAGCCTCACAAACTTTGATAGCAACATCACTCCAAAGACAGCATTTACTTTTTATGTCAGACGGTTGAAACCGGAAGAGTCTTTGTTTATCTCACAACTGGCCTATTTCGCTTACCGCGTCAGTTATATTTACGACAAAATATACTATCCCGAATACGTTAAAAAGCTAAATGAAGAAGGGGAAATGCTTAGCATAGTAGGTGTCAATAGGGATAACGAAGAGATTATAGGTCATGTGGCAGCCATCAAGCATGAAATTAGCGGACTACCGGAAATGGGAGTAGCTTTTGTCAACCCTCATTACAGAGGCGGAGGCTGTTTACAGCAAACTTCGGAATACCTCATCAATTTACTAAGAACACAAAAAAACATAGCTGCTATCGTGCATGCAGTAACTACCCATCCCTACAGTCAGAAAGCAGCCTATAAATTAAATTTTCGTGAAACAGCGGTCTATATATCAAGAGCAACTCCCTTATTAATGAACGAAATCAAAGAAGAACAACTTATACGTGAAAGCTTGTTGCTGATGTTGTTGCTCCTCCATAATAACGATAGCAAACAAATATATGTTCCTACTCACCACGCAAAAATGATTCAAGATATCTATGCCAACATCGGACAAAAAATAGAAATCTTAGAGGCAAAGCATGAACCTTTTAACGGAAATAACGAAGCTGTTGTTGAAGTATCAACCGATAGCTACAGCTGTGGTTTTATCATTGTTAAACACTACGGTTCAAACATCATTGCGCTTGTTCATAAAACCTTAAAATCACTTTGTATCAATCGTATTGAAAGCATTTACATCTATTTACCCCTTGATAATCCGGAAGTAAGCAGATGTTGTTCCGAATTTGAAAAAGCCGACTTCTTTTTTGGAGGCATCGTACACCACGCCGGCGGGCAACATTATCTGATGCTCCAATATCTCAACAACCAGCAATACGACTATGAAAGCTTGCATGTTTTCTCAGATTTCGCTAAAATATTAGTAAACTACATCCATCGCCATGACCCCAATCAGAATATGTCATAAAAATAAAAGTTTTTCTTATTATCTAAGTATATACGTACTTGGCATTGTAATCATTGTATTTACTTTTTTTCTAATTTACAATTACAACATATCGCGTAAACTATTATTAAAGAATGTAGAAGAGAATGCGCAACACCTCAGCACTTCAGCGGTAAATAAAATTGAAAGTTTCTTTAGTGAAATTGAAAAAACTACACAAAATGCTGCTTCTATAATAATTCAAAGTGATTCCATCGACTTTCAATTTCATCGCATAATAAAAGATATGGTTTTATCAAATCCTGAAATTTATGGTAGTTGTTTTGCTTGCAAGCCCATAATATCTAAGAGAGATACTGTTTTAAATGCACCGTATTACTACAAAACCAATAAAAAATTATCCTTTAAAAACCTGGCAGACAAAAACTACGATTATATATTGTGGGATTGGTATCGCATTCCTGCCACAGAGCATAGAAGTGTTTGGTCTGAACCGTATTACGATGAAGGTGGAGGAAATGTATTAATGACAACATATGCTATGCCCGCTTACAAAAAAAAAGGGGACACTACCACTTTTTTTGGTGTACTAACTGCCGACGTATCGATCGATTGGTTAAATGAAATGCTTAACAATATCCATCTCATTGACAATGCATATGTTTTTTTGATTTCAAACACAGGAAATATTCTTTCACATCCCGATTCGACATTCATAATGAATAAAAACATATCGGAATATGTCAAAAAGGAAGACAATTCAAATTTTCAAACAGTAGTACACCATATGATACTTGGGAAAAGTGGTTTCGAGAAAATAAGAAAGGATTTTTACGATAATGAAAGTTGGATTTTTTACACACCCCTCGCCAACAAGGCTTGGTCTCTTGGTTTTGTTTTTCCTAAAGATGAACTTTACGCCGACCTTCATCTCCTACAAAAAGATTTGCTGCTTATCCTTTTATCCGGAATTTTAGTGTTGACATTTTTTATTCTGTTTGTTTCCGCAAAACTCACCAAGCCCATACGCCATTTAGCCGACCTAATGCATAAAGACAGCGAAGCATTTATACATATGCAAATCCCGAATTTTATTTCTAATAAAGAAATTAATATGCTCACTAGCTCCTTCCGCAACTTGCAAAATGAACTTAATAAATACATTGCTCATTTAAAAGAAATTACTATATCGAAAGAACGCATAGAAAGCGAATTACAATTGGCAAGCAAAGTACAAATCAGCATGTTGCCTTGCGATGAAGATGCTGACAAATACAAAAACAAAATCAACATACATGCTTATATACACGCCTCTAAAGAAGTAGGCGGCGATTTGTACGATTATTTCTTTTTGGATGATTCCCATTTGTTTTTTGTCATCGGTGATGTTTCGGGCAAAGGGATGGGAGCTGCCATGTTTATGACCTCTACCCTTACCTTACTAAGAGCTCATGCAAAAATCGCCGGCAATAATCTGTGTCGCATCCTACAAATCACATCCGACTACTTGGAAGCCAATAATCCGGATAAATATTTTGTTACACTCTTCACCGGCATTTTTAATATAACAACCCATGAATTAAACTATGTCAATGCAGGACATACGTATCCGGTCATACTTAGCGAAAATACGGAAATAATTCTCATGAATCACACCCACATGCTTCCTTTAGGAATTATCAAGCCGAAACAAAT
>JAQVNO010000116.1 GCA_028703095.1 Bacteroidales bacterium | reverse complement strand
CGTTTAATTGGTTTAATGCTTCATTGAGAAGCGAGGTTGATAGTCGATTTTTAATGTTGTAAAAATAATAGCGATAATAATTCACTAATTTTCCATTACTTTTAATTCGGTATAAATATTCCAAATCGTTATTTATTAACGTAAAGATTTGTTTACATACGGTATCATTATTTTTGTCGAGCATAAAAATACATTTTATTTGATTACTGTCATCATATTCATAATACGTTACATAATTTCCTGCTTTAATAGAATAATTTCCTGAGCACCAATAAAATTGTTTATTTATATTTTCAATATTTTTAATTTTCCCATCCAAATCATAATGGAAAATATTTTTATAAAACAAGGTTGAATCATCTGATGAACCCGATAGAAAATAAAATATATAAGTTGTATCAACTTGATTTTGCGAAAAACTTACATTTGCCATCAATGTAAGTGAAATAATTAAAAATCTATTTTTCATATACATATAGTTTATAAACAAGAGGGTGTTTGAATTTCACCCTCTTCTTGCGTTAAAAAAATTAATTCATATAATTATAATATAAATTTACAAGAGCATCAACATAAAACAGATTTAATTCTTCTACGGTAAAACCCTCTTTACCAGAAATTACTGTAAAAGTGTAATTATTTGGATTGGTATATTGTTCCGTACTTGTAAAAGAAACATCATCTCTTGGATGAAATTCAAATTCAAGAGGAGTAGTTGTTGCAGGGTATGCTGTTGCACAATCTATTTCAGTATAAATCAAACCATCACATTCACCATTTCTTATGTTATTGATATCTGTCCATTCAAAATATGAACCGGTTACATGATAACATTTACCATCAATTACTCTAATTTCATCTATTGTATATGTTATCCCTGGAGGACGCTTTTGAATTTTATTTGATTCTTTTGTAACACTTGAATTTGCAATTGTTTCTTCCTTTTCGCAAGCCCAAAATATGCCTGCTCCTACAGCCACTACAAATAGTGTGGCTATTATATATTTAAATTTTTTCATTTTTCATTTTTTATATTTCTTTATTAAGTTAGTTATATTTGTGTTTGAAAGAATCATTGTTTGTTGGAAGCAGTTTTTAGTTTTAAATGTTTTCGGTATGTGTGTGTTTTGCGTTTTCATTATTTCGTGAGCATCGGTGTGCTATATTATTTACGCATTCGCTTACACTTTCGATTAAATACTTACCAAAGATAAGTGGGTTCGGAGGTAATACATAGCTTTGAGGGAAACACCCTCTATAAAAGTCATTACCTCCCACACCCAGCGAGCATTGTTTTGTTGTTGAGGGGGGGGGTGAATATCAGCGTTTTACACAAAAATGCTTGCTTAACAAGCAAAATTAGCTGTTTGAATAAAGGTGTAAACAGTACCCAAACATAAAAACACAACCCAAAAGCATAGCTTATTACTTTTGCCGGAATAAATAAATGAAAAAGCACTGTACTCATAACCATTTTGGGTTTATATTTTACACTGCAAAAATAAATAAAAAACAATTCAAAAATCAGTTATTTTCTAAATTTTCCAAATTGTATCTTAAATTATTGAAAGAGAATATAAATAATTAAAATTAATTTTCATTCTTAGTATGACGTAGTAAAGAATCCGATGTGTTATAATTATCTTATGAATTTCAACAGGAACATTTTCTTATTATAAAATAAAGTGTTACTTTTGCATAACTGAAATATAAGAAAATTTAAATATAAAAATATATAATAATGGAAAGAGATAAACAGATATTCGATTTGATCGAAAAAGAAAGACAAAGACAAACACATGGAATTGAACTAATTGCATCAGAAAACTTTGTCAGCAATCAGGTAATCGAAGCCATGGGATCTGTGTTAACCAACAAGTATGCCGAAGGCTATCCTGGAAAACGTTATTATGGAGGTTGCCAGATAGTTGATCAAACCGAGCAACTTGCTATCGATAGAGCCAAAGCACTCTTTGGTGCCGAATGGGCAAACGTACAACCGCATTCGGGAGCACAAGCCAATATGGCTGTTTTGCTAACCTGTTTAAAACCGGGTGATACGTTTATGGGTTTAAATCTTAATCATGGCGGACATTTATCGCACGGCTCTCCGGTTAATTCATCGGGAATTCTCTACAATGTTGTTGATTATTCCGTAGAGGAAGCAACGGGTACCATAAATTACGATATCATGGAAGCCGTTGCCCTTGAAAAACGTCCCAAACTTATCATTGGCGGTGCCTCTGCTTATAGTCGCGATTGGGACTGGAAACGCATGCGCGAAATTGCCGATAAAATCGGTGCTATCCTAATGGGTGACATTTCGCATCCTGCCGGTTTGATAGCTAAAGGTTTATTGAATAATGCCATTCCTTATTGCCACATCGTTACCACTACGACCCACAAAACCTTACGTGGACCACGTGGAGGATTAATTCTGATAGGCGAAGATTTCGATAATCCATGGGGCGTAACCACTCCCAAAGGTGAAATTAAGAAAATGTCTGCCATGTTAGATTCTGCTGTATTCCCCGGCATTCAAGGCGGACCCTTGGAACATGTAATCGCAGCCAAAGCCGTTGCTTTTGGTGAAGCTCTCACCTCAACTTATGCCGATTATATTCAACAAGTAAAGAAAAATGCCAATGCAATGGCAAAAGCATTTGTTGATAAAGGATATAAAATTATTTCCGGAGGTACAGACAACCACTTAATGCTGATTGATTTACGAACTAAATTTCCTGACCTTACCGGGAAAGTGGCTGAAAATACTCTCGTAAAAGCGGATATAACCATCAATAAGAATATGGTTCCCTTCGACAGCCGAACTCCTTTTACCACCTCGGGAATACGTGTAGGTACACCGGCAATAACAACGCGTGGACTTAAAGAAAATGATATGTTACCTATTGTCGATATGATTGATACTATCCTTTCGGATGTCAATAATGAAAGTATTATCGAAAAAACACGTAAAAATATTTACGATATGATGGCGCATCGCCCATTGTTTGCATGGTAACCAAAACATGTTACTTAATAAATGGCAGATAAACTTTCTGCCATTTTTTGTTTTATAGAATAACATGTTATTAAATATATAAGCGTTCGTATTGTTTCCTGTGTCTTTTTTAATTATTGTTCCCTTTTAGTGAGGGATATACATGTATTTTTCAAAATTCAACAAAAAAAAATGTAAAAAAATTCAATAAAAAGTATTCGTTATTATAATTTGTTTATTTTTGCAAAAGTAAAATTATATATTCACTTTATGAAAATGAATAATCAACTATTGAAAAATCTTCTATGGAGTGTTTTATGTATATTGTGTTCATGGGTATCTAATGCACAACCCTATCATTCCTTTGTAGAAGAAGATAAAATAGTAAAATCAAGCATAATCGCTAAGATATATAATTATTATTAAAAAACCTAAAAATAAATACTATGAAATCAATTAAAATTTTATTTGCAACTCTCTTCCTCCTTGATTTGGGACTTGTTCATGCACAATTCAACACATTCTCAATGGATAAAAAAGGGAATGTGAAAAGCATTAGTCAAAACAATTATTATCCATTGGACATCAATGAGCCAAAAAAAGGATTTTATGCCTGGAATGAAGGTGAAAATTATAGTACAACCGGACGCGAAAATAGTTGGAATAGTACTAAAGCAGTAAAAGTCGCAAATATCCCTTATCAATTCGATGAGGACAAAGTGATAGAAGAGAATTTTCCACTTCCCTTTTACGAAGAAAGAAAAGAAGGAGACAAAATATTTGCTACTTTTAGTTTAGATACTATTTTATATTCACATGCCATCCCGTATAAGAAAGATGATAGAGGAAATGTAGCAGAAGCTAAAGTATTGGATAAAACCGGAAACATTATATACATTGAAAAATTTGTCTATGATCCGGAAAACAATTGTTTAGAACGTAACCGATACGATGCGGACGGGAATTTAATTTTTGCCGTTTTATTTGTTTATTTATACGATGCACAAGGCAATTGGAAGTGTAGAACAGTTATACTTAACGGGAAACTATACTGCGTTAATATGCGAGAAATTATTTATTACTAATTGTTTAAAAGATAAAATAGTAAAAAAAAGGAGTCGTTCAGAC
Organism: Bacteroidales bacterium; assembly: GCA_028703095.1. Taxonomy (GTDB): domain Bacteria; phylum Bacteroidota; class Bacteroidia; order Bacteroidales; family WCHB1-69; genus UBA5266. Next base: position 2,163 of record JAQVNO010000116.1, on the reverse strand, counting down.
TCCTTTTAAGTTTATTTTAAATATTCATAATAATATATGTAGGTAAATTCATGGTAGCCATTACTTTTATATTCTCCTATATCTTTTATGGGCCATTTTCCATCGTATTCGTAGGTGAAAGTCCCTGAAAAATTATCTTGTAAGCCACCGTAATACATTTGTTGTAGCATAGTTAGTACGTTATTTTTACCGTTAACCGGACATTCGGAATTCATATAATTATAATAAGGAGAAAATTTATCATCATAGGTATAGCTAATGGTTTCAATGCTGCCGTCATCGTAGCGATATTTTTCCTTCATAACGTTATCTCCATCATATGTATAATTAATAGTATAATTAGTAGACATGATTTTATGTCTGTTTTTTTGAATCGCATGCAGATTTCGTTGGGATATAAAAAGATGCATTAGTTTGAGCGTATGTTCTTTTTGCGTTTTGTTTTTATTTATATAATTTTCTTCTTCTATATAATCATAATATTCAGTTATATCTATCTTTGATATTTTTTTGCCGTCATGTGAAATTTCGGCTAAGAGTGTACGTGTTGAACCTTCGAAATATTCTATTTTTTGTAAAATCGATTTTTCATAGGTATACGTCATGTAGCCTTCAACTGCTCCGTTATAGTAATTTGTGATTTTTGAGATTTGTTTCCCGTCATATTCTAATATTTGATGCCACTCTTTATCAGGTCCATATTCAATTTTTACTAGTAGATTTCCATCCCAAGTCCAACTTTCGGAAAGTTCTTTCGGAGATAGTATTTTTTCTAAACCAAAATAGGATTGTTCGTAAATTTTACTTATTTTTTGCTTGGGATTATATACTCCCTCTTTGTAACACGAGCTAAAGATAATGGCAAAAGCCATAATTACAATTGTTAAAAATGCACATTTTTTCATTTTTGTTTTTTTTAGTGATTAATATTTTTCGAAACGATTATTTTGGAAATTTATTGTTTAAGATGGGTAAGGTAATTAGGACAAGTTTATATCTTTTTTTTGTAATTTTTTTAAATACAGATTCCGGCATATTATAATTCAACGAACTATGAATTCTTTCATAATTGTAATAGTGTATAAAATCCTCGCATGTTTTATAAAGATTAACGCCATCAATGGGAGGATTTAAATAGACGCCAAGGAAGAGGTAAAACAATTCCCAATCAGTTTTCAGCTTTTGATATTCTCAAGCTAAAATTACACTTCATACCCTCAGCCGAAACTATCTCCAGATTAAAGCAGGCAACCTTTATTCCTTTAGATCGACTTTTTGGTTAAGAGCTTTTTGTAAGCTTGTTGGCAGGTTTCTTATACAAGGATGCGTTCTCTACTTTATGAGGATGGGAGCTTATCTTTATTTTCTCCCATGCTCATCTTTTTCCCGATGGGAGCTGTACTTTGTGACTCGGGCAAGGTATGCCGGGTACCTTGGGCAAGGTACTAAGGGTATGTTGGGCAAGGTAGGCTTGATACCTTGCGCAAGGTATCAAGATAGAGAACGAAGACTTTTAAAGTTGTTCTCTCATCAAAATAAAGTTGTTCATGGGAGCTCTTAAAGTTGTTTCCCCATGCTCCGAAAAGGATTTCTGAAAGCAAATACGAAAGTATCAAGGTAAGCAAAAAAAAAGAAGGAATAAATCCTTCTTTTATAGTATAACGGTGGCGGTATGAAAAGTTGCCGATTGCGGGCGGTTTTCCTGTCGATCCGCACCGCCGCTGTTGCGGGCTACACGGCTTGTTGTCAGCACGTAAACGGTAATTGACATATAGTTTTTGTTATTGCCAGTGCTTCTGTCCGTCCTCATTTTGTAGAGTTTATCATTGTTTGTTTTAATCTGTCTAACTGCTCATTATACTCAGTTTTGTCAAAACTGAATTGTCCAAATTCAGAATAGTCCCAAAAGTTATGACTGTCAAAATTACGATGTGGCTGTTCAAAATCTGTCCAGATAATTTTGTCTCCAAAGTCAATTGCTTTTATTTTCATTGGCCAACAACCCTCACAACCACATTCGCATTCTAGGATTGATACTTTCCCGCTTTTGTCTTCGTCATACTCCTCTGGATTTGTCAGGTGTTTATAAAGTGTCTCAGGTGAAAGTCCGTCATAGCCACCAGCAATATTCTCAGAGCCTTCTTTTTTAGCAAAAGGCATTTC
>JAQVNO010000115.1 GCA_028703095.1 Bacteroidales bacterium | reverse complement strand
AAGCAACGAAACAAATGCAAACATGAGCTTCAATACGTTTACGGGTAGAATGAAACATTGGACGAATTTCTATTTTTGATTTGGCGATTCGAAATGCCAATTCCACGTTCCATAGATTGTGGTATGCTTCGTAAACCTGTTTTGTGGGAATATTTGTGTTGGTTAAATAACCCTTTAATCCATCCCATGCGGCATCTTGATTAACTCTATCATAATCAATGCTTACTGTTACCTCCTTACTAACATTAAGAAATTTGTTATATCCTCGCTTATTGATATTCTCTTTTGTGAGAATTCCTTTATGATAAGATTTTTCCAAGCGTCTTAATCCTTTGTTACGATTGTATGCATCTTTTTTTGCTCTCTCATCACTATATCCAACTAAAAGTCGTCGTCCATTTCCTTTGTCAATTTCAAACATTTGGCGATCAAGTTTAGGCTGTGACATAATAAATCTTTTAATGTTGGATGTTTCATTCTTGATTTTTGCACCAATAATATATTTATATCCAAGTCGTTCCAATTCTTCGATATTAGCATTATTCATCAAACCCGAATCAGCAACGACAACAAAGTCGTCTAATTGGTATTTTTGAATAAATTCTTCAATTATTGGGAGCATCGTATGACCTTCGTACTTATTGCCCTCATGAATACAATAGGCTAATGGATAACCATTTAAACTCACTAATAACCCCAAAACAATTTGTGGACTAGAATGTCTTCCATTTTTTGAAAATCCCGTTTTACGAAGTTCATCCTCTTTGTCAGCCTAAAAATGCAAAGTGGTAACATCATAAAATAAAACACCTATCTTTCCGCCTAAAACTTCCATTGTATGTTTTACACTAATAGCTTGAACGAGTTCATGATGATGATTACTTAGTTTGTCCAAATAGCGATAAATCTTACTCAAGTTAACATCTTCATCAAAATGATTCTTGAGGTATTCTACTGTTGCTAATTTACTTGCAGGATAGGATAACCGACTTTTTACCAAATGCCGAAAAATATCGTCTTCAATCTTATTGAAGCCAATACAATCAAATACTTTGTCTAATATCAGGTCTGTCCCATTTAACATGATATTATTTATACAAGATAAAAATTGATGTATTTCTTCTCGCTCTTTCTGAAGTTTTGTTATTTCTTCTCCAAATAGGTCAATCTCCGGTTGGCGTTTTTTCTTCTCCTTTAATATCCATTGTTTGCCCTCTTCTATGAATTTATTTATTGTGCATGGATCTGAACTGATTCCTATCGTAATATGTTCAAAATATCTTCCCTTTTGCTTTTCGGCTACGACTACACTCGTTGTCCCTGATCGGTTTAGCTTCTTTTTGATATACATAAAATTCTTTTTGCATACCCCGTTTTTGGGGTATGCAAAAAAACTATATTTTGTATATCAATAATTTAAATTTCCACTAAATTTTGAGTGACGAAGTCAGGAGGTTATTTTCATCTTATTCATACTTATTTTCCCCAATTATCTCTGTCCAAACTTCGGAAATGTATGGCTTCGGAAAGATGTTCGGTTTGAATATCGACACTGTTATGTAAATCCGCAACGGTACGACTTACTTTTAATATACGGTCATAAGCCCGAGCCGATAAACCCAATTTTTCCATGGCTACTTTTAATAAGGTTTGTCCATCTTTCGATATAACACAATGCTTTGCAACTAATTTCGATGTCATTTGTGCATTGCAATAAATGCCTTTTTGATTTTGAAATCTTATTTCTTGTATTTTTCTTGCTTTAATCACTCTTTCTCGTATTGTACTGCTTTTTTCTCCTTTATTTTTCTCTGCCAATTCTTTAAAAGGAACCGGTATTACTTCTACATGTAAATCGATTCTATCCATCAAAGGACCGGATATTTTATTCAGATATCGTTGCACTACTCCGGCCGCACAGCTACACTCTTTTTCAGGATGATTATAATATCCGCAGGGACAAGGATTCATAGCAGCAATAAACATAAACGAAGCAGGATATTCTACCGTCATTTTTGAACGAGAAATGCAAACCGATCTTTCTTCCAATGGTTGACGCATCACTTCTAAAACTGTGCGTTTAAACTCAGGCAATTCATCCAAAAACAATACTCCATTATGCGCCATAGATATTTCTCCGGGCTGAGGATTAGAACCTCCACCTACCAATGCTACATCCGAAATGGTATGATGTGGGGCACGAAACGGACGTACGGAAATCAGGGAAGCATGTTTTTGCATTTTGCCGGCTACAGAATGTATTTTCGTTGTTTCCAATGCCTCTTGTAAGGTTAAAGGAGGTAAAATCGAAGGTAACCGTTTTGCCAACATTGTTTTCCCTGATCCCGGAGGTCCTATTAATACGGCATTATGTCCTCCGGCGGCAGCTATTTCCAAGGCTCGTTTTGTGTTTTCTTGACCTTTTACATCCTCAAAATCAAATTCATATTCATTAAGATTCTTATAAAACTCTTCTCTTGTATTTACTACTGTAGTTTGTAACAAAACATCCCCGTTAAAAAAATCGATTACTTCTTTTATTGTTTTTACTCCATATACTTCAATTCCATCTACAATAGCTGCTTCTTCAGCATTGGCTTCGGGCAAAATAAAACCTTTAAATCCCTGGTTACGTGCTTCTATCGCAATCGGCAATGCCCCTTTGATAGGCTTTAGCTCACCATCCAACGATAATTCACCCATAATGATATACTGCCCGATGACATCCCCCTTAATTTGTTCTGAGGCTGCTAATATGCCTATCGCTATGGTTACATCATAAGCCGAGCCTTCCTTACGAATATCAGCAGGTGCCATGTTAATGACTATTTTCTTTCCGGGAATTTTGTACCCATAAAATTTTAATGCCGAATCAATCCGTTGTTGACTTTCTTTAATGGCACTATCGGGTAAGCCTACTAGAAAAAAACTTATCCCGTTTTCTACATTAACTTCTACTGTGATAGTTATGGCGTTAATGCCAAATATGGAGCTTCCAAATGTCTTTACAATCATAATTTGTATAATTTTTTACAAAATTATATAAAATATTTTTATTTTATCAGTTTATATAAATTTTTTTTATTATTTTTGTTGAACAAAATAAGTATCAACTATTATTGAAATAACCATGTTTTATTCAGAATTACAAATTGCTTCAGATATAAATAAACTTATTGATGTTGAACATTTTATTATTAACTTGATGGATGATTTTTGTATTAATAATGATTATTTAGGAATCATTACTACTCCCCTTGTTGAAGCCGTTAATAATGCAATTGTTCATGGAAATAAAAATGATAAATCAAAAAAAGTAACCATTACCTGTCAATTATCCAACAAAAACATTACTTTTTCTGTTACTGATGAAGGCGCAGGATTTGATTACGAAAAATATGTATCTGAAAATCTTGAGAATACTTCGACCAATGGATTATCTATAATAAAACTCTTAACTAACGAAATAGAATTCTTTGACAATGGTAGTACTATTTCTTATACATTAAATATTCCTATTCAAATACAAAAAGAAAGAGATTCAACAATTTCAACAATAAATAAATCAAAAGAAGAAATTAAAACTGTGATTTAGCAGTTAGATGATATTCATTTTAAGTAGCTTGCATTCTATCTACTATAAGTTTTTCGTTATAATCTCTAATTCATCTAAATATGAAATCTACTATATACTTTATCAATAATAATATTTCATTCAATCTTAAAAACAAAAAAAAATTACGTGAATGGATATCTGCAACAACTTTAGAAGAAAACAAGTTTGTTGGAAATATTACTTTTATTTTTTGCGATGATGAATATTTAACGGATATTAATATTAAATATTTAAACTCCAATTATTTAACTGACATTATTACGTTTAGTTATAATGAAGACCAAATGATTTCGGGTGACATAATGATTAGTATTGAACGTGTAAAAGAGAACGCTAAAATATATAAAACTATTTTTCTAAATGAACTTTTACGCGTAATAATCCATGGAATTTTACATTTATGCGGATACAAAGATAAAAGTGAAAAAGATAAAAAAATCATGCAAGAAAAAGAAAATTATTATTTAAATAAATACTGTTAAATCCTTATCATAAAATATAAATATTTTATGTTTCATGTGAAACACTTTTATGAACTATATAAAATACACTGACATATACGATATAATAATAGTAGGTGCCGGACATGCCGGCTGTGAAGCGGCAAAAGCAGCTGCTTCTTTGGGTTCAAAAACACTTTTACTTACAATGAATCTTAACACTTTTGCTTTTATGTCATGCAATCCCTCAATAGGAGGGATTGCGAAAGGACAGATTGTAAGAGAAATTGATGCATTGGGTGGATATACTGCAATAATTGCCGATAAGACAACGATTCAATACAGAATGTTAAACCGATCAAAAGGTCCCGCCATGTGGAGCCCGCGCACACAAAATGATAAGTATAAATATTCCTATGAATGGAAAAAAGAACTTATATGTACTCCCCTTCTGGATATAAGAGAAGATACCGCTAATGAACTTATTATTGAAGATAATCAAGTATTTGGAATTAAAACAAAACTGGGGGCAGAAATATCAGCCAAAATAGTAATCCTTACCAATGGTACCTTTTTAAATGGTGTGATTCACATAGGAGAAAGAAATTTTACGGGAGGACGTTTAGGCGAAGAAGCTGCCAAAGGACTAACGGAAAACTTAATATCGTATGGATTTATAACTGATAGATTAAAAACAGGTACTCCCGTTCGTATTGATGGAAGAAGCATAGATTTTTCAAAATTGGAAGAACAAAAAGGGGATAATCAACATATAAGCTTTTCTTTTTTGACTATCCCTTCCTTATTAAAACAAAAAAGTTGTTGGATAGCCTATACTCACAAAAAAGTTCACGAAGTTTTACGCAAAGGTTTTGATAAATCTCCTTTATTTCAAGGACGTATACAAGGAATAGGACCACGGTATTGCCCTTCAATCGAAGATAAAATTGAACGTTTCTCCGGAAAAGATTTACATCAACTGTTTCTTGAACCCGAAAGTGAAGAAGGAATAGAATATTATTTAAACGGATTCTCATCTTCTTTACCTGAAGAAATTCAAGTAGAAGCATTGCATCTTATTCCCGGTTTTGAAAAAGCACATATATTAAAACCCGGCTATGCTATTGAATATGATTACTTCCCTCCCACACAATTGAAAACTAATCTTGAAACAAAATTAATTAAAAATCTATTTTTTGCCGGACAAATAAACGGTACAACCGGCTATGAAGAAGCTGCCTGTCAAGGTTTAATTGCAGGAATAAATGCTCATAGAAAATTAAAAAGTCTCGAATCCATCATTCTGGGAAGAGATTCTTCTTATATTGGTGTTTTAATTGACGATCTGGTTACTAAAGGAATTGATGAACCTTACCGAATGTTTACGTCTCGAGCCGAATATCGCATCTTATTACGTCAAGATAATGCAGACTTAAGATTAACACCTCTGGGATACGATATTGGACTGATTTCGGAAGAAAGATACAATTTATTTATAAACAAAAAAAATAAAATATATGCATTAATTGATTTCCTTTCAACTCAAAGCGTAGTCCCTTCAGAAATTAATGATTTTTTAAAAGAACATCATTCTTCTGAAATACAACAAAAAATTAAACTTTCCAAATTACTGCTTCGTCCTGAGGTAAATTTACTAAATCTGCTCTTGCATTGTCCTGCCATTAATAATTTCATACAAATTCATGAATATTTACAGGACGAATTGGAAGAAGTAGAAATATTAATTAAATATGAAAACTACGTTGCAAAAGAAAAAGAATTTGCTGAAAAAATAAATCATTTAGAAAAAATAAAACTTAATCCGGATTTTGATTATAACAGCATACAATCTTTATCAACCGAAGCAAGGCAAAAACTAAGCAAAATAAAACCTCTCACCCTAGGACAGGCTTCACGCATTAGCGGGGTATCACCATCTGACATCTCTGTATTATTAGTCTTGTTGGGCAGATAAGCGTTTCATGTGAAACAAATCAATATCTATTTGGCATATAGAATATTGTATTGTTTTTTTATAATTATGTCCGGATTTTTTTGTTATATTTTTGTTACAAATTTAATTTTAGCCTTTTTAGGACACTTTTTTAAAAAAAATGATATTTAGTCGACCCTTAAAAAGCCAATTTATTTTGTCTTTGTATGAAAATAAGGTTGAAAATTGATAGAAATAATTTTTGAAAAAAGAGCAAAAAAGATGATTTCCATTTGTTCATCATCCTTTTG
>JAQVNO010000024.1 GCA_028703095.1 Bacteroidales bacterium | reverse complement strand
CGACATGGCACCGTTCCACAATCCCGGATGCTCCAGGGCTTTCAATACTTTACCGTTTTTTGATTTAATGGTAACAAAACAACGCTCTTTATCGGCATAATCCTGCAAATTAAACTTTTCTCCTTTATAATTCTTTAGCCCGCAAACCAAATCCACAGGATTGAAATACTCGGAAGCTTCCAAACAGCTTTCCTGTTCGGGGTCTGAGAGATCGATTTCGGAAGTCTCCACAATCTGCAAGGATAATTGACCACTTGCGTTGCCTGCCCAAAAAGGACCCCCACCCGGCTCATTTTCACGTTTCACCATGCCACAAACGCGTATGGGGCGGTTTAATTGTCGGAATAAATAGGCTTGTTTTTCTTCCGGCTGCATAGAAGCATAATAGCCGGGGAAAACAATATGCAACTGCTCTTGAGCAAACCCTTCGATGGCTGCCAGTGCTGAAAGCGATAAAGAGGGGGATACCAGCATCCGCAAATACGCAAAGCATTGCTCTTGCATGTTGAGCAACAACACAGAGAGTAATTTCTTATATAAAATCGTATCTGCTTTACGAGCATCTACGGTTACATTATCAATGTTTTTAATAAAAACCACATCGGCATCTACGTTTGAAAGATTTTCGAGTAAACTGCCGTGTCCTCCGGGTCTAAATTCCAAACTTCCATCCTCATTGCGAAATAAATCATTGTCTTCCGTTAACGAAAGGGTATTTGTAGCCGGCGATTGAAAGGAAAAATCGATCTTAAAGCTGACATTAAAACGTTGTTCATAGCTTTGTTTTACTTCCTGCAACAGATTTTCAAACCATTGTTTATGCTCCGGTGAAATCGTAAAGTGTAAATGCACCTGCCCATCGGAATTTTTAGCATAGGCACTCCCTTCCACGAAATGCTCTTCAAAAGCCGTACGATTTTCATTTTCATAGGAATGAAACAACAACAAGCCTTTGGGAAGAGCCGCATAATGCATTCCCTCTTTTTCGAGCAAGTATTTGATAACAGGAACGTAATCTTTATTGTCGAGCAAACGCTCCAGATGTAAATTGTGTTTGTATAAAGTAGCTTTCAACCTATCATAAAAAGCGGTTTGCTTTAAGGATTGCATCAATGCCAAGGCATTTTTAACTGCCGGGCTTAAGTAGGTATTATCAAGGGTATGAGGTTCCAATACTTGAAATAAATCTTTAAACATGCGTGTGGCTGCTCCCGAAGCGGGGATGAACTTCAAGAGTTTTTTGTTCTTGACGACATGTTCAAATTCTTTTACAAGCTTTTCGATGGTCTCCTCATCATAGACATTGATTCCATTGCCGCGTACTGCCGGTGCATGGACCCATACAAAACGATTTCCCCGTGATAGAATTTCTATCTGTTGAAATACGGTTTCCATATCGATTCCTAGCTTGTTCATTTGCTCTCTATCTGCTGCTGAAAATGTAAGGTGATGTGCCATAAGGGTTAATTTTTAATTATTATTCTCCGATAAAAATTAGAAATTCGTTAGAGATTCATCGGACAATAGTGATTTTTGATTTTATTCTTTCTTATTTTCAAAATATTGCTCCAATAAACGCGCAACATATTTACCGAAAACATCAAACTCTACGTTGATGGTGGTTCCTGCTTTAAAATTATGAAAATTCGTTACTTCATAGGTATAGGGAATAATAGCAACGGAAAATAATCCTTGTTGAGAATCCACTACCGTAAGGCTCACCCCATTGACGGAAATGGAGCCTTTGGGTACTGTAATATTTTCCTTTTGAGGTTCATATTCAAAGAAATACCTCCAGCTGCCGTTTTCATCCACTACTTTCACACAACGAGCCGTCTGGTCTACATGCCCTTGAACGATATGTCCGTCGAAACGACCGTCCATTTTCATGCTGCGTTCCAAATTCACTTCATAGCCGATGTGCCATGTCGATAAATTGGTTTTGATAAGCGTTTCTTGCATTGCCGTTACCACGTATTGTTTTTTGTCTCTGTCAATCTTAACAATGGTTAAACAACAGCCGTCATGACTCATGCTTTGGTCTATTTTCAACTCATCGATAAAATCAACTGCTATCACAAAATGCACATTTGTTTTTTCGTGAATAATATCTACTACTTTTCCTGTTTTTTCAATGATACCTGTAAACATAATTTTTTTTATTTTTTATCTCACTAACGTTATACTACCTTGTAAAAACCGTGTTCTGATACCGAAAAGGGTATATTCTCTGACATCGCATGCATAATAATACACTCCTTCTGCACATTTTAATGTATTAAATTGATTGGTACCGTCCCACAATATATCGGGATTGTCTGTTTTAAACACCAGTGCTCCCCACCGATTGTAAATACGCATATCCACACTTTCGACCATTTCGTAGGGATAAAAAGGAGTAAACAAATCATTAATGCCATCACCGTTTGGCGAAAATATATTGGGTAAATAATACGGATTACACAAATCGATATCAAAACAAACTTTATTGCTATAGTCGCTGTAATTATTAATAGAGTCAATCGCTCTGACGGTGAAACATCCCACTATGGATATGGGGTTCTTTAAGGAATAGGTCTGTTTTAATCCGTCAAGAACGGAATCAATGATGCGATAATCGCCATTAATCTTCTCTGTATAATATATATAATATTTTGTTATATCGTCAAAACAAGAATCAAAAGGCATTTTCCATTCTAAATCTATATCTATACAATCTGTTTCCCCCGATAACAAAGGAGTACAAGGAGAAACAATATCGACAGGCACACCGCATTTTATCTGAGACTTATTCAGCAAAGGTCTTACTAGGTTTGTATCGTCATAATTCCCTACAGACTGAACGTAATAACAATATCTTTCACCATTCGTTAACGACTTGTCTATATAAAACTGTTGATGGGTACTGCCTATAGAATCAAACTGAAACGTGCTGGAATTGTAACGATAAATTTCATACATTGTGTTGTGCCAGGGAACATCTTCATCCCATGACAAGAACAATGCCTTATCGGTAGAATCTATGTTCAAAAAAACAGAAGATGCCGGGTCGGAATAATCGATTAAAGTGGGGGGAGAATTGGTATGGTTATACAATCCCAATACATAATAAAATTGATGAGATTCCGTATTTTGCAAACTGTCAATAAACGCAGTATCTGATAAAGAGGGAAAAGTATGAATCGTTACCACATTGGCAAACGTATCTATATCACGCTTAATGGCTAGCGAGTACGGTCCGGGATACTGTACAGTGTCTATATCGTCGGGGAGTGTCCATCGAATTAATATTTTCCCTGACTGATTATTTGTTTCTTCAATACTGACATGGGTGATGATGGGAAGATAATTTTTCAACATAGCACAGATTTCACGGGAAGCATAACTTTCGGCATTATCATCAAAATAGGCAATGACCACATAACAATATTCTATCCCGAACTTCAGCCCATAGCCTTTATTATCATCGACAAAACTGGTGATATTCGGGGATTTGACTTCCCCGATGAGTTGATATCCCGTAGAAGTAGGCACTCCTGTTTCGCAGTGTTGAAGGATAAATCCCGACTTACCTTCGCGTCTATAAATCCGATATCCTGCAACATTATTACAAGAGGCATCCCATGACAAAAGCATCGTTCTTTCAAAAGGAGAAACCTGTACATTTTGCGGAGCCGGAGCAACGACCGTAACCCAGCTTGTTTTCATGCTTGCCAGACTGACGGGAGCTCCATTGTCTTTGGCCTTAAAGACAATGGAATAGGCTTGTTTTTGCACATGATTACAATTTGTAGGCCATGAAAAATACGTAAATACAGAGTCGCTTCCGGCTATCGGTTGATCGAAATAAGCCAATGAATCCGCTAAATGGAAAATCGCACTTGCAGCAGTCAGCGTAACCACTTGTGCATAATCTTTGTCCTTGGCAAGTACTTTAAAGATAAGCGTATCCCCTGCATTTACACAAGTATCGTCAATCGTTATAATTTCGGGCGGATTATTATCGCATGCCATAATGATAATTTGCATATCACGTATAACCGACCCTACTTTCACACCATATCTGTATTCTTCTATCAGAATAGCTATATTATATTCGCCTTGAAGGATAGGACTATCCCAATAAAAATCTCCTGTTTCTGCATCAATACCTATACTGTTTGATGCTAAAGGAATGGTATATCCGGGAATATCTTGTCCGCCGAATCCTTTACATTTCACCAAAGAATAAACCAGACTATCCCCATCTAAATCAACAGCTCCCGGATTATGGTAAAAGGGTTTACTGACACATCCGATATCAATGGGTGGGTTTTCCAATATGGGAGAATTATTAAATGGCAGGAAGGGATTAATGATTAATTCCGATTCAATATAAAAGGGAATATCGACAGAATAAGGAACATTAATAATTCCCTGATTACGGTTAGGATCTTCCATAGAAATCATATAAGACCCCATGGCAGGATAGGTATGTGTCCCGATATACACATTTTGTTGCACATCACTTCCTAAATTAGTCTTTGATGTGCGCTGAATTATATCGGATGTGCCATCTCCCCAGAACACTTCTAATTCATTTCTATCCGCCGGACTGGGAGTATAGGTATAGGTTATCAATGTAATTTGATATGTTAACCCACTTATATGTTTGTATAAGATTTCTCCCGCCCGCTCATGAGTAGCATACACATGAATGCAAGTAATAAAAAAATACAAACATAATAGCACTCTCCTCATTTAAACAAGCAATGAATTCGTATTAGTATTAATGTAAAATCAAGGTTCTTATTGTTTATATTGAAAAAAATATTCCATCGACATTTTTTGTTATTCCCTATACAAATAAAAAAGAGAGTACTATCAAGCACTCTCTTTGTAAACATCTTTTTATTTTTTTATTTTAACAGTGTTACGTGTCCTACGTATTCATGATCCTGACCTGTAAAATCCCGTGCAACGATGCGGTAGGAATAAACAGTAGTTGTCGTAACAGGTTTCCCACCTATTTTTCCGTCCCAGCCTTCTTCGGTATCGGTAGTTGCAAAGATTTTTTGTCCCCAGCGATCGAAGATTTCAAAAACATAACCCTCTTTCACATTTTCCAACATTTCCGGTTTAAAGATATCATTAATACCATCCCCGTTTGGTGTAAATGCATTCGGAACATATACCGTCAATTCTTCATAGACATGAATCTTTTTCGTGATGCTGTCAAAACATCCGTTGGGATCTTCAACATAAAGTGTAACATAATAATCGCCTACTTCTGTGAAACTAACCCTTGCCACACTGCCGCTTTCTGTATTGCCGTCATCTAAGTCCCAAAGCCAAATAATCGGATTTCCTTTGGTATTGTCTGTCAATGTAAACATTACATTGGTAGCTACATTATAGCTGTTAGCCACAAAATCGGCAACCGGTCCTTCAACAAATTCTACATCATAGGTAGCGGAATTCTCACATACTCCGTCGTTAACCGTTACTGTATAGGTGCCTTTAGGTAAATTATCGACATAGCACGTATCTCCTGTAACAGGCGACCATGAGTAGGTCAATGAGTCGTTAAAGTCGGATGAATCCGTTGAATGGGCTTTGATAGATACTTTAATATACCCGTCAGAACGATAGCAGTATTCAGGAGACAGCGTATCTAAGGTGATTTCCGGTATCGGATGATCGAAAATATTGGTTTCAACCGTATCTACACAATTCGGATTATTCCCTGCCAACACTACGATTTTATAATTGCCGGCTTTTAATCCTGTTTTCAATTCTTCCGGTGTAGCTGCATCTATCACTTCATCATTATAATACCATGTATAAGCTAGAGGTGGTATAGGATTCTGAGTCAAAACTCTGATTGTTCCGTTTTCTTCACTACAGGTTTCATGGATGAGTTGTAATACCGAAATAATAGGATTTTCCACAATCGGAACCTCATAGGTTTTCTCTTTTTCAGGACATCCGTTATTATCTACAACTGTTACCGTATAGAAACCGGGTTTCAATTCATAAATATTTTGATCTTGAACCGGAGGATTCGGGTATTCATCCGATGGAAATTGATCCGAAGTCCAAGAGTAATTGTATGGTGCCGTTCCTCCTTTGGCATGCACTTCTATAAATCCCGGTATACGGCAACGTTCTCCTACCAAGGTATCCAATACGATGGTTACATCTTCGGGCTCTTTAATCTCGATGGTATCGTAGCGGAAACAGCCGTTATCATCTTCTGAATAGACCACATAAAAACCTGCTGCCAATTCATTTCTGTTATCGGTAGGCATTCCGTTAGTATATCCCAAATCTGCCCAATAATGGAACATCGGATCTAAAAATTCCCCTGTTATTTTGGTGATTTTAATGGTTCCAGTATCATAACCGTAACATGGATTGTCCATGGTAGCATATTCAATCTCAAATTCCAAATCATCGACATAGACCGTATCATAGCCGAAACACCCTCTATCGTCGGTGCCTTTCACCGTATACATGCCTCCTCTATTTATTATGGCAGAAGTATCGGTATTTCTCCTTTTCACTCCTCCCCATTGATAACTAAAAGCTCCAGAGGCAAATATTTCCGTTTCGGTGTATTTACAAATCAAATCAGGAGCGGTTATTAAAACAACCGGAGCCGGATATGAATATATAATAGCCGAAGCGGTATCGGCACAACCGTTTTCGGTATAAACCGTAAGTAATATCTTATAATGACCGGTATCTTGGAATTCATAACTAAAAGCAGAATCTCCGGTTACATATTCTGTCCCTTGATTTTCGCTAACTTTAAATATACTCCACTCCCAATAAGAAACCTCTGAGCCGGAGGCATAGGCAAATTGTGCCAAATGCACTTTTGTCGGGTGGCATATATTCGTCAATGAATCGATAGTAAAATCAGGAGCAATCATCGTCTTTTCTATCACACAAGACAAGGTAGAGGTACAACCGATGGCTGATGTCATGGTTACGGTATAGGTTGCTCCGTCGGGTGGATTTTGAATAGATAATTTTTGGTTTGTTCCTACCACACCTCCATTTTGGTTACGCCACACATAGGAAACGAAACCTTCAGGTGCTTCCAAACGAGCTACAGTAGCCCCTTCACAATATTGAACATCGATTTTCATCGGGCGACATTCTCCAACAGCATATCCATAACCGTAATGACCGGTTTGTTGACAATCGGCAGTAGCGATTACAATATAAACGGTTTGTCCTATCAGAGGAAATAAACTTACACCAACCGTTGTCCAATCTCTCCAATGTGCCGAACCACAGTCTTGAAAGCCCGGGATCCCTGCTCCGGAAACAACATTGTATCTGTTACAAGGCACATTTAATAAGTTTCCACTTCCATCTTGAATACGTAATTCGAAGTAAGGTTGTTGAGCAGGTGGATGATTAGGATCTTCAAGCACTACGGCGAAGTGCAATAAAATTAAAGCACTGTTTGTGTCTACGGTTAATTGATAAATAATACAATCCGCATCAGCTCCAATTTGATCGTTCCCAACTCTCACACTTTGATTATATCCATCAGGCACTAATGATATTTGATCGTTAGGAGTACCGTTACACGTATGGGTATCATATCCGTAAATATCTGTCATAATAGTATGACGACCCGAAACCGCAGTACTTCCTGTCCAGGTTAGATGGGCATAAGCTGTACTTGCAGCACCTACTGAATTAGATATTTTACACACCCAATTTGTAAAATTAAGTTGACTGAAATTTAAATTCGGGCAAGCAGAGCCTACCTGTGCTTTAAGGGAATAACTGTAAAAAACAATAAAACTTACAATAAGTATTGTTTTTAAGAATATTTTCTTTTCCATAATTAAAATGTATAATTGCAAAAATAATTTATATAGGAGATGTCATTTGCTGATTAAGTGTTGCATTTAATTTAAAAATATCTTCTATGTATTTTAACCAAAGCTGTCATAATGAATTTAAAAAAGTCTCAACATTTTGTTGAGACTTTTAAATGAATTTTATTTTTTTAAGAACGGATACTTGTAGTCTGTAGGAGGCACTAATGTTTCTTTAATTGTTCTTGGTGACACCCAACGAATCAAGTTTAGATAGCTTCCTGCTTTATCGTTTGTGCCTGAAGCTCTTGCTCCACCGAAAGGTTGTTGCCCAACAACAGCTCCTGTTGGTTTATCGTTGATATAGAAATTACCGGCAGCATATTTTAAGTGTTTATCGGCTATCATCACAGCATATCTATCGTGTGCAAAAATAGATCCTGTTAATGCATAGGGTGATGTTTTATCACACAATTGCAATGTTTCTTCATATTTATCATCGTCATACACATAAAGAGTAATGACCGGTCCGAAAATCTCTTCAACCATACTTTCGTAATTCGGTTTTTTAGCCAAAATAACAGTAGGTTCGATAAAATATCCGACAGATTTATCACATTTTCCGCCGAAGATAATTTCTGCATCTTTAGATTTTTTCGCTCTTTCGATATAAGCAGCGATATTATCAAAAGAAGATTCATCTATGACAGCATTTACAAAATTAGAAAAGTCACGAACATCGCCCATTTTAATTTCTTTAAGCATATCACCTACAAGTTTTTTGACCTCATTCCACAAAGAAACGGGTATATAAGCACGTGAAGCGGCGGAACATTTTTGTCCTTGAAATTCGAATCCTCCACGTACAATGGCAGTAGCCACTTCTTTTGCACATGCACTATGATGAGCAAAAATAAAATCTTTTCCACCCGTTTCACCTACCAATTTCGGATAGGTTTTATATTTAGGAGTATTTTCGCCTACTGTTTTCCAGAAACTTTGAAAAACAGCCGTTGAACCGGTAAAATGAATTCCGGCAAAGTCAGGGTCGTTTAACACAACATCACTGATAACAGCACCTGAACCCGGAACAAAATTAATAACACCGGCAGGAACACCTGCTTCCATCAACACCTTCATAGCATAATAGCTTGACAACAAAGAGGTAGTTGCTGGTTTCCATACGGTAACATTCCCCATTAAGACAGGGCTTATGTTTAAGTTTACTGCTATTGCTGTAAAGTTAAACGGAGTAATCGTATAAATAAAGCCTTCGAGTGGGCGATACTCTATTCGATTGATGCAATCCTGAGGGGACAATGGTTGTTGAGCATATATCTGAGAAGCAAAGAAAGGATTGAAACGCATAAAATCAATGGATTCGCATGCTGAATCAATTTCTGCCTGCATAGGATTTTTAGCTTGTCCGAGCATACAAGCAGCGTTAATAACGTAACGGTATTTTTTAGAAAACAATTCTGCTGCACGTAACATGATACTGCAACGTTCTTCCCAAGGAAGATTTGCCCATGCTTCTTTTGCATCCATGGCGGCTTTGATAGCCATACGCACTTCTTTCTCTGTACATTTGTGGTACTTTGCCAATACATGTTTGTGATCACAGGGCATAACCACATTTGCTAATTTACCTGTTTTAATTTCCTTACCTCCAATAATCAAGGGAATTTCAACTTGCATATTGGCTTGTCTTTCTAGCTCTTCTTGCAAAAGTCTTCTTTCTTCCGAACCGGGAGCATAGCTGTAAATCGGTTCATTTTTAGGCTCTCTAAAACTAAAAGCTGCGTTGTTCATACGATAAAATTTTAATGTATTATTATTTTAATTGATTTAAAAACTAAAAGCAAATCCAAGATGTATATCAAACACACCGAATTGTGCTACTTCTTTGGTTAGTATGGGTATTTCTTCAGGTATTTCTACCGCATCTTGTACGATTTTTTTTATTCCAATTCTTGAATAGTTAAACCGAAGATAACTCCAATCTACACCGGCTTTAAATTCCGTATTTTTGGACAATGCATACAATACATCCATCCCTACTGTCAATGCACCTCCAATTGACATAGATTGTGAAATCGGAGCTTCATATTTATAATCATAAATAGTAGTTCTATACGTTCCATCTGTTTGTCTTTCTTTAAATTGATAATTGATTTCATAGGGCGGCACTACCGCAACCAAAGGACCGGCATTCACTTTTAATTGAAGGTTGAAGCGTGGCATCGGATTAAAATTCCCCACAACACTGAATTGCACTGCTCCCAGTATCCAATTACCTACTTTCACTATCGGTTCCACTTCTGAGCCCGGAACTCTAAATTCACTGATTAACTTCTCTTGATTTCCTAACAAATAAAATCCCTTTATTTCAGCACCTAAAGCTACTGTATTGGTATTTTCAAGAATGCCGTGCATAAACAAAGAAAAGTTACCGCCATAGGGACATTTTTCTACATTCAGGGCACTCATCAATGCGATATCACCTCCGACTGTAAATCCGAAATTAATATCTTTATCGGCAATGCCACGAGGGTAGGTCATCACACCGCCGCGTCTAACCTTTGAAAAAGATTTTTTCTTTTCAACTCCTAAATTTTTTCTACGATATTTTAAACTTGATTCCTGATTTTCCGTAGGATTTTGGCTATAAGTTGTCGGAATGAACAAAGAAAACAATATAAAGCCTATAATGACACAAAAAATATTTCTCATTTTAAATTATTTTATTGAGCTATAATTACATAATAATTTTTTTTCCCTCTTTGAATCAACATATATTGATTATTAATCAAAAAATCTATTGTTATTACGAGATCTTCTGTTATTTTGTTCTTATTAATAAACAATCCACCCTCTTTTATTAATCTACGTACTTCTGTTTTAGAAGAAAAGACAGTTGTTTTTTCTGCCAATACATCCACGACACTTAGTCCTTTTTCCAATAAATTTCTTGCCAGCATATACGTAGGAACTCCTTCAAAAACAGACAAAAACATACTTTCAGAGATAGATGCTAAAGAGGCGGTTGTTCCTTTCCCGAATAAAATATCGGAGGCTTCTGTAGCTGCTTCATAGTCGGATTTAGAATGGACGCGTATAGTAATATCTTTTGCAAGGGTTTTTTGAAGTAAGCGTAGATGTGGAGATTGGGCGTGTTCTTTCTCCAATTGATTGATTTCATTTTCATCCAACATGGTAAATATTCGAATAAATTTACGTGAGTCTTCATCTGAACAATTCAACCAGAACTGAAGAAATGCATAGGGGGAAGTTTTTTTAGGATCTAACCAAATATTGCCATTTTCTGTTTTACCGAATTTCCCGCCATCGCTCTTTGTTATCAAGGGACATGTCAGTGCATAGGCTTCTCCTCCGCACACCCTTCTTATCAATTCCGTACCTGTAGTAATATTTCCCCATTGATCGGAACCTCCCATTTGTAAGCGGCAATTTTTATGTTGATATAAATAAAGAAAATCATATCCTTGCAATAATTGATAGGAGAATTCCGTAAAAGATATCCCTGTTTCCATGCGTTTTTTAACAGAATCCTTAGCCATCATATAATTAACACTTAAATGTTTCCCTATATCTCTAATAAAATCTAAGAAGGAATAATCTTTGGTCCAATCGTAATTATTGAGAATTTCCGCCTTGTTTTCTATGGAATCGAAATCCAAAAATGACGAAAGTTGTTTTTGAATACCCTTCATGTTTTGTTCTATATCATCTAATGTCAATAATTTACGTTCTTCAGATTTAAAAGAAGGATCTCCTATCATTCCCGTTGCTCCACCAACCACTACCAAGGGTGTATGACCAAATCGCTGTAAATGTTTCAGTAGCATCACACTTACCAAATGTCCTATGTGTAATGAGTCAGCGGTAGGGTCAATACCTACATAAGCCGAAATTTTTTCTTTCCGCAGTAATTCTTCCGTTCCGGGCATGATATCATGTACCATCCCTCTCCATTTCAATTCTTCTACAAAGTTCATCTGTCAAAAAAAATAGATTGCAAACATACACAAAAATTTAAAACGACAGGGCTTTTTTCAAAAAAATATTTCGTTGCGCCCTCTGATGCTTTCATCTTCACAAAAATTATATTTCCTATTCTGTTATTTAAATATTTTTTGGGGTTGGAGTAAACGTTTTTTCAAAATATAAAGAACGTATTTAAAAGCAAAAACATTTCCAACGAGTTTTGTGCAGAGATAAAACCTCTCTTTTAATCGTAATATTTTAAATGATAGTATCTTGAATGATTTTCCGGCTTTGGGTTTATGGACATAAAGCGGATGCAATATACTTCTTTCAAGCACCAACCTTTTTAATTTTTCCTCGGTTTTTCCAAATGGATGCTGCCATTTATCGGAAAGACCTAAAGCTTCTAAAGAAAGGGAAGTAATCACTTGCAAAGGGATAGCTATATTTGCTTTTTTAAAACTATCGTATACTTTTTTGAAATTAATTTGTTCGTAATTTGTATCCAAAAAAAGAGCCCAGTCAATCAAGTGACGAACGGCAAGACCCGAACCTATGAGATGTGTACACATATGACTCGATACATACAACGCATTAAAGGCCGGAGAAGGCAAGAATACTTCTTGTTTTCCGATAGCAAAACGCTCACAATGTTCAATTTGTATTTCTTCCATCAACGCCCTTTCCAAATATTTATTTTTTCTGAAAACATCGTTAAAGCTCAAAAAGTATTGATGATTTTCGATAGGAATTCCTTGATAATAGAAAATAGAATGTTTCGGGCTAATAGACTTCCCCTGATATACTTTTATTCCCTTTTCTTCCATCAAACGATTCCCTTTATTAAAATCTCCGAAAAGAAAAATATCGATATCTCCACCTTCGCGATGGGAAGGAATCGGATATAAGTTTGATAATCCTATGCCCTTTAACAACATTATTTTAACTCCATATTGAGTATAAAAAGAAGCTAATTTTTCGAGTGTTTCGACTTGTTTGTGGTAACGTTTTTCCATAGAATCCACATTGACAGCCCAATGCAAACGAAAAGAAGAAGGTATTTGGACTGTTTTTGGTAATTGACAAAACCCATCATAAGCAATTCCCATCACACCTTGTGTTACTGCTTGTTTGAATATAATATTCCACTCATTTTCATGCATATTCATAAATAAATCAATAGGAAGAGCCGTATTCCACAAAGCACTTCGCAGCAAACAAAACAAACGTTGATCGTTGATATTCATGATTTAATTATTTCTTAAACATACTATAAAGTTTTAACAAATACGGTCTGAAAGGGCGCAAAAAGTGCCACACATAAAAGCAAACATACCATATATAAGTATCACTATTTACTTTTTTGCCCTTCTTCTTGCAAATGATTTGTTGCAATTTTGCTATAACATCCTGCAAATCTACTATTTCCTTAGTATTAATATTCCCATCTCCTTGTAAAACAAGATTATTTTCTTTTTTGTCGATTAAACGATGTAAATGCACTACTTTGTTATGATTAAACAATACAACATCTCCGATTTTCAGGCTTGAAGGATTACACGGAATTAAAATAATACAGTCACCCTCACGTATAAAGGGAAGCATACTATTGCCCTTGACACGTAATTGCACCTTTTTGCCCTCGGCAATTTCTTCCACTACACACTTAAATATTTCGCTATTTGGGTATTCTTTTATCATGTAATTTTTTTAAAAATAGTTGCATATGTCAATCGTGCACTTTCGTCATCCGGCAAGCAATCTAGCATAAAAACAGGAGTTTGTTCAATAATAGTTGTAATAATTGTATGTATATAATCTGAAAGTATTGAATCGTACGCAAACATTGGTGGACAAGAAGGGTAAAGAGCAGCAAATGAATCCAAAGTATGTAATCTTTTGATAGCGTTGGCTTTTGCTTGTCTTACACGTACTATAGCTGCTAACTTATAATTTTCATCCAAATAACAGGCTTTTTTTCCACTCCATATAGAACCGAATACTATTGGTATATTATTGATAATACGAACAATCGGGCTATCATCATTTAATAATCTTGTTTCTGGAATATTCTCAATCCACAAACGTGATTGTGTACTTTTACCGGTTCCGGATTCTCCCAAAAACAATATAGCTTGTTGACGATATACTATGGTAGAAGCATGCATCGCTACAGTATGCAGAGGAGCAGTTGCAATGCCGTATGCAACCCACAATGCAAATTTAAAATCTATGATATTTATATGTTTTTGCATGGAATAATTTATATGAAAACAGGAGATTTGATTATCTTTCATCATCAACAAAGGTTCTTTGCCGTTTAAAAAATCCATCCGAAAAAGGTATCCCTTTTTATACCTCGAAAACATACATGAAGATTGCTCATAATCAAACCGACATAAATCGTTTATTTCCCATTCGGGCAAAGAAGCCATCCCCCAATCCGGTAATGTTTCGTCAAGAGATATAGTAAAAAGTATTTCATCAATGATTGGTGTAGCGTTTAAAAATGGCATTCCGGATTTAAACTGTTCCAGAAAACAATCCATTTTTTCACTTTCAACAGCAAAGACATGATGAGCAATATAATAATAAATAGTTTTTCGCACCTTTTATTTTTGTATGTTTTCTATATCAATAATTCTATCACAACAGCTCAAAGAAGATTCTCTGTGAGCAATCATTAATATTGTGAGCTCTTTGTATGTTGATGTTAATTGCTTAATGGAATCTGTTATTTCACTTTCGGTTTGTGTATCCAAAGCAGAGGTAGCTTCATCGAAGAACAAAACTTCCGCATCTTTGTACAAAGCACGCGCAATTCCTATTCTTTGTTTTTCGCCTCCTGACAAGCGATTAGCAGCTTCTCTGATAGGAGTATCCATGCCATCGGGTAAATTTTTCACCAATTCTTTTAACTTGACTATTTCAAGTATTTCGTTTATTTTCTCTCTGTCAATAGTTTCATCATCCAAAGACATAGCTATATTCTGTGCCAAGGTCGTATCCATAATAAATACATCCTGCGACACATAAGTAATTATATTTTGCCATGGTGTGTAATTTTCGGGATTTATTTTAAGTCCATCTACCATAATACTTCCTTTGTCAGGAAAATAAAATCCCATCAACAAATAAAAAAGCGTAGACTTTCCTACTCCGGAAGACCCTTTTATCCCTATACATTCTCCTTTATGGATTACAAACGATAAATCTTTAAGCACCGGCGTTGACAAATCATCTTGAAATGCATAAGAAATATTATCTACGTGAATAGTATCATTAAACGACAAGCGTTTTGTCTTTTTTGAAAAATTATTTTGATTGTTTTCATTACAACTCTCTTGGATAGTATCGATGGTATACTGATTGTATTTTATCTGCATCCATTTGTTCATAATCATGCGAATAGCAGGTAACATGCGCAATGCAGCAATCGCAAAAACACCGAACAATAACTTTAAAGCGTTTCCCTCAACACTTAAATTCATAAGCACTAAAATAACTAAACCACACACCACTCCCATTTCCATGAATAATAATGGAAGTGTTGAAATACGTTCATTTTTTAATTTATATTCTTTTAATAATTGAATATTTTTCTCAAAACGTTTTAATAACGAAGGGAATGCATTGTTGATTTCCACTTCCACATAGCCTTTGAACGTTTCTTGAACAATGCGATTTTGTTGTCTCTTTATATGGCATTCTTCCTTTCCATAAAGCTGTAATTTCTTCTTAACTAAACTCATATACATATATGCAATGGGAAGAAACACCAATATCAATAATAATGAGACGATGGGATTATAAATTAAAATGGCAACAAACAACATGAATAAAAGCATGGCTTCACTTAAAATAGTAGCAATGGAAGCCAACACATGAAACACAAAAGAAGAACTGACATTATTAACCTGATGAGCAAGCATAACGGAATTCTTTTGTTTAATAAAATACAAACCTTTTTGATAGTAATTTAATAACATGATACGGGAAAAATGTTGATATAAAGAAAGCAAATACACATTTTGAAAACGTATCAATAATATATTCAAAACATTTTTAATTAAAAACACACAAATGATGACAACGCATAATGCAATGATAAATACTGAATCAGAAGTAAAATTCCCGTACCGATATAAGGCAGAAAAAAATGAATTGGAAATAAGATCGTCAGGATTTAATATTAAATATAAAATCGGTAAAATTGCTGCCAATCCCACCACATTTAAAAGTGCCCGTATAAAAGAAGACAGGATAAGTAAAACTCCCTTTACGCGAAATGCTTCGGGAATTAGAAAAAATATTCTTTTCATTAATTTTCTATTAAATCATATTCCAACATTTTATCTACCCATGCTTTTGCATCTAAAACTGCTTGTTCGGCATCCACATTGAAACGCGACAAAAGGGCTTCCTTTATTTCTTCCAAATTGAATTCTTTATCTATGAAAAGTTGCCACAACCAGTCCGATGTTTGATTTAAAGAAATAATTCTGGTAAAATCAACCCCATATTCACCCTGAACTATTACTATTTTTTCTCCGGCTATGTCTCTTACTTTATATTTTTTATTTATTCGCATATATGAAATAGCTTTTTAACAAATTTCGAATGTATATTAAAAAATGCAAAATTACACCTTTTTATAGAATAAATAAAAAATATTAAAATATTTTCATACACTTATTCAATACTTTATATAATTATTTTTTTTAAGCATCTTATATATTTTTTTTATACTTTTACAAAAAAAACATTATGAACAAACCAATCATTATTTTTTTGTATCTTTTATATACGATACACACTTCAGCACAAGTACATGAAGACTTCTCCGACAACAATTTAAACAACAACCCGACTTGGATGGGGCAAGTGGATAGTTTTATTGTTAATGCAAGCTCCCAATTACAATTAAATGCCACGGTAGCGGGCACTTCATACCTTTCAACTTCCGCTCAATTAATGAACGGGAAAACCGAATGGAGAGTTAGAGTAAAACATGCATTTTCAGGATCGAACAATAATTACACTAAATTTTATGTCGTTTCTAACAATGCAAATCTAACCGATACCACATTACAAGGATATTACCTTCGCTTTGGAGAAAACGGAAATGCTGATGCCCTACGTTTTTATAAACAAAACGGGAATCAACATGAACTTCTGTTTAGCGGAAAGGACAGTGCCATAGCGAATAGTTTTTCCTTACAATTCAAACTTATTTACTCCGATAGTGGTTACTGGCATTTATACACTGCATATACGGATGACAATATGTATATGCCGGAATATCAATATATTGACACTTTATTTTTTTCAATGTCCTATCTAGGTCTTGTGTGTGTATATACCAAGTCAAATAGTACAAAATTTTATTTCGACGACATTCATTGCGATGAAATATACATTGATAAAACACCCCCTCACATTGAAGGAACATACATAGATGACAGCACAAACTGTATAGTTTTAAATTTTAACGAAACAATGGATTCGATTAGCACCACCAATATTAATCATTATCAACTTAATCCGGGACAAATAAAACCAGATACCGTCATCGATCTCGGTGAAAATAAAAAACAGTATGGACTAAAATTTTCAAATTCATTTTCTCGAAACCAAAAACTCACATTAAACATTAACCATCTTTCCGATTTAAACCAAAACATTATGCCGGATACAAGTATAGATTTCTTTATGTATGAATCTTCTATGTTTGATGTTGTCATCAACGAAATCATGGCAAAACCCACACCTGGCATTGGACTTCCCGATGTGGAATACATTGAATTGAAAAACAGAACTCCTTATAAAATAAACTTAAAAAACTGGAAATTGACTTTTGGAAAAACAAGCCGACTATTAGAAGAAATTGATATTCTTCCCAATGGCTACCTGATTGTAAGTGCAAAAAGCAATACCGCAATTATGTCCGATTACGGAATGACCGCCGGTCTTTCAAGTTTATCCATTACGGATGGAGGTCAATTAATCATACTTACTGATAATCAAAGTAAGTATATCCATTCCATAGATTTTTCACCGGTATGGCATCAAGAGAACAAAAACGCAGGCGGTTGGTCTTTAGAAATGATAGATTACGATAATCCCTGCACGGAAGCGGAAAATTGGACTTCCACTATCGATAAAAACGGGGGTACGCCGGGTAAAAAAAATTCCGTATATGCCATCAACCCCGATTACACAGCTCCGACTATTACGCGTATTGTCAATCGCGATTCTTTGAGCATATGCCTCTTTTTCTCTGAAAAAATGTTGATTGAAAACCTCTGCAATCCAAATGCCTATCATATTGATAGAAACATTACGGTTGACAGCATACTCGAAATTTCCATGGATATGAAATCTGTTACATTATTATTAAATAAAAATTTGGAACAAGGCATCATCTATACACTCAGCATTAATGACAGTCTTATTGATTGTATGGGAAATATAATTGCTTTACAATCATTTATCCGTTTCGGTTATGCTCAATTGCCGGATTCATTTGATATCATTATTAATGAAGTGCTTTTTGATCCGAAGGGCAGCGATGGAATTGATTTTGTTGAAATTTATAACCGTTCTGAGAGAATAATTGATTTGAAAGACGTACGCTTATCCAACCTGAAAAACAATAAAATTGACAGTGGCACTATCATTAGCTATGAAGGCTTCCAACTTTTTCCGAAAAATTATGCATTGTTAAGCACCAATTCATCGATTATCCAAACACAGTACGCATATAAAAACGAAAAAAATTTTATACAAATGAAAAAAATCCCAACATATTCCAACGATGAGGGAGTTGTAATTTTATTATCAGGCAATAAAATCATCGACCGATTTGATTACACTGCTAAAATGCATTATCCCTTATTAAAATCTGTTGATGGTGTCAGTTTAGAGCGTATCAATTATCATCGTAAGACACAAGATGCTTCCAACTGGCATTCTGCAGCCTCAACGGTAGGATATGCAACACCTTGCTATCAAAACTCCAGCTATAGTGATACTATAGAAAATAGTACACATTTTGAAGTATATCCTGAAATCTTTTCTCCCGATCAAGACGGATACAATGACATTCTCAACATTTGTTATGATTTAGATGAGCCCGGTTACCGTGCAAGTATTACAATATACAATTTATCAGGGAAAAAAGTTAAATTACTAACGAACAATATACTATTAGACACTAAAGGCTGTTTTACCTGGGATGGTGTTAGTGATGAAAACATCAAAGCAGTAATAGGTATTTATATTATTGTAATTGAATATTATAATCTTAATGGAGAAGTTAAAAGTATAAAGAAAACAATTGTTTTAGCAAGCAAACATTAATTTTTTTAAAAAAAAATAATAATAATTTATTTAATTGATAAATTTTTATATATTTGCATCCTCAAATGTAAATTCTAAAAGGGATGAGAAAATTAGGTTATCTAACAAGTATATGTATGTGTATGGCTGCTTGCGATACGCAACCCAGTACTATTCCTATTAGAAATGTAAATTTTACTGTTTCGATAAATACCACTAAATTAGTGCATATTGGCGGATATGAATATTTTACAGGTGGAATTAGCGGCATTATTATTTATCGTTTTGACATGACTACTTTCTATGCTTACGACAGAGCCTGCCCTTATGATTGGGAGAAAGGTGGAAGAGTAAGTGTAGTAGATTTAAAATTACATGACAGTTTATGCAAATCTACCTTTAATTTATTAAACGGATACCCCTACTCCGGGAGTAAAGCGGAACAACCACTGCGACAATACCAAGCAACACTTATTGACGATATCACATTACAGGTTTATAACTAATATATTACATTAAAAATATAATTAACATAATTTTTTAACTAAACACTTCATTAACATGAAAAAATTTTTTGTACCCATTATTTGCTTAGGACTTTTCCTAGCTTTTCCATCGTGTGATCCTAAAGACCCGGATGATGATGATCCGGATCCGGTTGAAGAAACCTTTGTGAACAAAACACCTCAAACCAGAAATATTATTTTAGAGGAATATACAGGTATTAATTGTGGTTACTGTCCCGATGGACATAGATTGGGAGATGAGCTACATGCTGCTTATCCTGATAAAGCATGGCAAATAAACATCCATGCCGGCAGTTATGCCGCTGCTTATACAACTCCCGAAGGAACAGCGCTTAATTCATCTTTTGTTACTATGGGATATCCTGCAGGTGTTGTCAGCCGAGAATTAGTGAAAACAGGTGAAAATCAATACGTATATTCTATAGGTAGGAGCGGTTGGAAAAGTGTTGCAGAGCAACTAATGGTTCTAAATGCTTATGTAAATGTAGCTGCCAAAACCACCATTAACAAAAGTACACGCAAACTTACCTGCAAAGTACAAGCTTATTTTACTGATAGTTCTACTGTAGGTGCAGGTAAAAATTTCATTAATATTGTCTTATTACAAGACAATATATGGGGAAATCAAAGTGGAGCAACTAATTTTTATCCTGCTATGTATGATGCTGCCACAGGCAAATATAAACACAACCACATGTTGCGTACATTCATTACCGGTGTTGGTGGAGAAGCTATTCCAACCAATACGAAAGGAACATTGTATTCAAAAACATTCACCTATACTATTCCTGAAAGCATCAGTGCTGAATCTGTAGTATTAGACGACTTGACCGTTCTTGTATTTGTTTCTCAAAATGATCCTACTATGGCATTAAAGATAACAGATGCTGTTGATATTCCAAGAATTGTTAATGCTTGCAAAAGTTCTTTAACGTTTGAATAAATTTAAATAATTTAAGATGAAAAAAATCATCATTACATTTATTTATTTAAGCATTATAACAGCTTTTACTGCATGTAAGGAAGACCCTCCAAATAATCAGGAGGATCCAAATAATCCAAATGATGAAACAATTTTCGTCAGCAAAACTGCAGCAAACAGGAATGTGCTTTTAGAAGATTTCACGGGTATTAATTGTCTATTTTGTCCGGATGGTCATAAGATAGCCGATGAAATATCCGCATTATATCCTGATGATTTTTTTCATATTAATATTCACGCCGGAAATTTCGCCCGTGATACATTTACTACAACAGAAGGCACTGCTTTAGACAATGTTTTTAACAAGAAATACAATAGCAGCGGAGCTCTCTTTAAAGCCTATCCTCAGGCATGCATCAATCGTGAATTAATAAAAGAAACGGATACAGCTGATGCGGCTTATGTTGCTTCGAGAATGTATTGGAATGGCATTGTAACGCAATTGTTAAATGA
Organism: Bacteroidales bacterium; assembly: GCA_028703095.1. Taxonomy (GTDB): domain Bacteria; phylum Bacteroidota; class Bacteroidia; order Bacteroidales; family WCHB1-69; genus UBA5266. Next base: position 3,874 of record JAQVNO010000024.1, on the reverse strand, counting down.
GCCTTCTTATGTCAATGTTGCTGCTAAAACAAGTATTAATAAAAGTACACGCAAATTAACGTGTAAAGTACAGGCTTATTTTACTGCAGATTCTGAAGTAGACGAAGGGAAGAATTATATTAATATCGCCCTTACACAAAGCAATATTTGGGGTCCACAAAAATATGGCGAAACTTTTTACCCTGCCATGTATGATGCAGCTTCAGGACTTTACAAGCACAATCACATGCTAAGAGCATATATTACCAGTCTTTTAGGTGAATCCATGCAAAAAAACACCTCAGCAACATTCTACGAAAAAACATTTACGTATGATATACCGGCTAAAATTAATATTGCCGATGTTGTTTTAGAGGATGTAAATGTGATAGTGTTTGTTACAGAAAACACTTATCTTGATGCAGCTACAAGTGGGACTAGAATTGTTACTGCTTGTGAAAGTTCCATCACATTCGAATAAAATCAATAATAATATGTATAAAACCCGAATAAATATTCGGGTTTTTTTATTGCTCTATCCAATCTCCATTATCTTTGATAAGTTGAATCAAACTATTGATTGCATCTTCTTCTTTAATATTACCATGAATAGCTTCTTTCCCTTTATAAAGTGTGATTTTCCCTTTACCGCTACCTACAAAACCGTAATCGGCATCCGCCATTTCACCCGGACCATTTACAATACAACCCATTACTCCAATTTTTAAATTTTTCAAATGCGATGTTTTTGCTTTTATTTTTTTTAAAACATCCTGAATGTCATAGAGTGTTCTGCCACAGGAAGGACAAGCGATGTATTCCGCTTTACTATAACGTAAGCCGCACGCTTGTAAGACATCTAAAGAAATTTGATAGAGCATGTCCCTTGAAAAATTATCGTTGATTATCCATACTCCATCAACAAAACCATCGGTAGCAAAAAAAGCCACATCTCCACTTACTTTTGCATAAAATGTCATCCAATCTTTTTCATTATAAATAAATTTAAAAATAATCGCTTGCGATTGCTTGTTGGCTTGTAACTCATTAATATATCTTCTCCACACATGTAAGGAACTCCCTTCATTAATTTCTAATATCAACACATCCTGCATATCCGGAATAACTTCATCTTTATCTTTAACTAAGAAAATATTTCGTGCATCATCTACAGAAACATCTTCTTCCTTAATCTTATGAGAATCAGATACAATTATAGGGGATTTCCCCTTGATTTTTCCTGTTGGGACAACCCTTCTTTTATGATATTCAAATGGATTGTAGTATATGGGAGAATGTATAGTCTGATTAATCTCGAAAGACAGGTATGTTCTTTGCGCCAGCACCTGAGCAAAAGGAATTTCATTTTCAGGAGGTTCTGTTAAGGAGACGCGAATAGTATCGCCTATGCCATCCGCCAATAAGGGAGCTATCCCTGCTGCTGATTTGATTCTGCCGTATTCCCCATCTCCTGCTTCGGTAACGCCTAAATGTAAGGGATAATTCCATCCTTTCTCATCCAACATGGCTGCCAATAAACGCACCGATTGTATCATGACTCTTGTATTACTGGCTTTCATTGAAAATACTAATTCATGAAATCCGAAATCTGCACAAATTGCAGCGAATTCCATTGCAGAAATTACCATTCCCAGCGGAGAATTTCCGTAACGACTTAAAATTCTATCCGATAAAGAACCGTGATTCGTTCCTATGCGTAATGCGGTACCATTTTCTTTACAAATACGTAAAAGTGGATGCAATCGCTCTGCTATATGTTCAACAGCTAAATCATACGCTGTATCAGAATAGAAAGAGGTTTTATTTTTTTCGTCCGAATAATTTCCAGGATTAATACGCACCTTTTCTACGTATTGAGCTGCTATTTCAGCAATTTTTGATTGGAAATGCACATCTGCAATAAGAGGCACTCTGCATTGCTTTTCACTCAATTGTTTTTTAATATTTTTCAGATTTTGGGCATCTGCTACATTGGTTGTCGTCAATCTGACATATTCCGCTCCTGCATTTGCTAAACTCATAATCTGTGCTACACAAGCTTCGGTATTGATAGTCGTAACCGTTACCATGGATTGTATTCTGATAGGATTAATCCCGCCTAAAGGAATATGCCCGATACTTACTTCTCTTGCAATTCGGCGTTTATAATCAAATGGAGAATCCGTATAAAAATCCGGCAATATATAGTTTTTATTTTGCTGTTCCATTACAGATAGACTTTAAAAAAATATTTTCCGTAAGCATAGAAACTTACGGAAAATATGTATCATAATTATTTGTGTTTTTCAGGATTAATCAAAAATCAATCTACGTGTTTGTTCATCAATACGATAGGTGCCAAATTCTTCAATAAATTTATTCGCACCGATAATCACTGCTTCTTTTTGTTCTTTTACAACAACAGCTTCAACATTTTCGATTAACTCATCGCCAATTTGAAGTGTATTAAAAAACACAATAGAACCATCGATAATTGATCCATCTTTTTCGCTGATAGCTTTTTCTTTTAATTCAAAATCACCTACGGTAAATATGGCTTCTTTTAAATATTTCAATGCTTGATCATAGGAAATCTTAATGGTATCGGAATTAGGTTCGATGACAAATTTTAAGGTTTTACTATTTACATAGCATGTACCCATTGCTTTTCCATTTACGACTTCAATAGGAATATATTTATCAACCATAATTTCCACTCTTCCATCGGAAGACACAGGAGATACTTCAGTTTTTGGCACATAATCATCTCTTAAAATAAGGAATTCCGTACGACGATTCAAATCGTGAGCTGCTTCTTGCTGATTTTTAGGTAAAGATTTGATATAATCCGGAGTTAAAACAGTTCCTTTCTTAAAGGTTATTCCTCTTGAAACAATATCTCTTTCTAATTTTCTGGAAATACGTTCTCCGTAGCCTTTGGCAACCAAACGTTCAGGATCAACACCCAACGAATCAACAAGGAAATTAACACAAGATTGAGCACGACGTTGTGATAAGGTATCATTGGTCATCGGTATGGGTCGAACATCCGTATGAGAACGCAATTCAATAACAAGAGTAGGATTGTCTTTCATAATTGTATATAACCCCATCAAAGAATCTTGATACTGAGGTTTTAATTCCCATTTAGCCAAATCATATAAGATATCGGGTAAGACAACAGGTTCTTTGGGAATTGGATTAATGATAAAGTCACGTTTCAAATCTTTATTTTCGGTTAAGCCTACTGTAGTTTCACGCCCTTTACTATTATCATTTTCGTAATAACCGCTCTTTTGAACGAATATATCATAGGTTACATTGATAGCTATTTTGTTTTTATCAAAGCTGTAATAGCCTCTTATATCGGTTGTCGTTTTATAAGAAGTCCCATCGGAACCACTAATGGTCACGGTAGCGCCATCAACAAACTGACGAGTAACACTATCTCTAACAAAACCGGATAGAGTAAACATCAAAGGTCTTAATTTAAATATCCAGATATCATCTTCACCCCGTCCTCCGGCTCTATTGGAAGTAAAATATCCCTTTTCAACATAAGGAAATCCCGAAATAGGATCAAGCACCGTTGAATTATCGAAAATAATTCCATAATCATCGGATTCGGAATTAATAGGATATTTTAAATTTTCAGCTTTCGTCCAGTTTTCTTCTCCATCTTTATGAGATACAAAAATATCATAACCTCCCAAACCGACATGTCCTTTGGATGCAAAATACAAACTTGTATCATTCACTAATGTAGGAGACATTTCATGATCATAACTGTTAACATTACTGCCTAAGTTTACAGGAGTACCAAAAGGTTTGTTTTTTTTGCTTCTTGTAGTTTTCCAAATATCATATCCCCCCATTGTTCCGGAAATATTAGAAA
>JAQVNO010000114.1 GCA_028703095.1 Bacteroidales bacterium | reverse complement strand
TTACCGATATAGAAAAAGCGATGGCAGTGAAATTGATAGAAAATTTACTGAATGATGATATCAAAACACTTTTTTTTGGAGAACCCGATGCCAAGGTTAAAACGGAAGTTGAAATTATCACTTCCGATGCAAAGATCTTTCGTATTGACAGGCTGATAATTAATAAAAAAAATTGCGTGGTAATAGATTTTAAAACAGGAAACAAAGAATCATCCCATATCAAACAAATCACGCACTATGTCAAACTGTTGAAAGAAGCTGCTTATGATGAGGTATATCCATATCTTATATATATATCTGATGAAGGGGATTTATCAATTGAAAAAATATAAAAAAAACGAGGAATGAACAGTAAATTTATATATTTTTGCATCCGATTAAATAAAAAAATATGAATCTAATCCAATTTATGAATATGAAAAAAAACAAGTCATTAGTATTATTTATATGCTTGATAGGTCTGGTATTAAGTATAAGTTCATGCAGTAAAACACGAAGTTTTATAGGCACCTACGATGGAGTTACCACTACCAATGGTTCGGTAGCAATTGTCATTCCCGGCTATATTGAAAATAATGAAGAGCTGCCGGAAGAAAAAAATAATATTCGTTTTGTTATCAGTAAAGGGCAGGATAAAAATAAAATTGTATTGAAACAAGTTTATGGCACTGCCGAAGATCAATTTGAAGCGGTTGGCATTGTGAATGATAATAAAGTTGCGTTTTTACCTTTTACAGTGCCCATCAGTTATGCAGATATTTCAGTTGATGCCCAAGTTCTTGATATGAAAGGCACACTGAAAGACGGTAAGTTAACCTATGAATACACGTATTCCTATTCCCAATATTTTTCAGGGGCTTCCATCAGTATTAATATGAAAGCAAACGGAACCGCAGAAAAGCAAAAATAAATTATTAAAAAATAAAAAAGAATGAAAAAATTATTTGTAATCTTAGTAATGATTGGCCTTACATCCGTTGTCATAGCACAGCAACCTTATTTTCCGACGAAAAAAGGAAGTATTTTAGAGTATGTTTCTAAAGACGGAAAAGGGAAAATTACCGGATATAATCGTATGACAGTGAAAGATATAACGAAAACAGGCACCGGCCAAACGATAACTATGTCTAATCAATCGTTTGATGCAAAGAAAGCACCTCAAGGCGAAGCGAATGTTTTTAAAGTAAGCATCCTGGAAGATAAGATAATCTTTGATCCACAGGCTATGTTTCCTCAAAACATAGAAGCAACCATAGAATATGCAGGGAAAGGAAATACCATACCCACGCGTATGATAGTAGGAGATACCTGGCCCGATGCTGAAGCTACTATGACCATGGATATGGGCTTTACCAAAATGGTGTCGACGGTAAAATTAACAGAACGTAAAGTCTTGGCAAAAGAAAAAATCTCCGTTGGTGCGGGTACGTATGAATGTTATAAGGTTCAACAAATAGCAATTATATCAACCCCCATGGGGAGTCCCGTGAAACAAAAACACATCATGTGGTATGCCGAAGGGCTAGGTCATGTAAAATCGGAAGTATATAAAGAGAACAATCAATTAATATCGATAGAGGAGTTAAACAGTATTCAATAATACAGATAGATGCAAGAATTAAAATTTAAACAATTGCAAGATGCGGACTTAAAAGATAAAATAGTATTGGTTCGCGTAGATCATAATGTAGTAAAAAAGGGGATTATCCACGATCCGTATCGTATAGATGCAACCATAGGCACTCTCTTTTATATTATAGCCAAAGGAGGCAAATTGATATTAATGTCGCATGTGGGTCGTCCGAAAGATAAAAAAACCGGTGAAATTCATATCGATTTTAACAGTTCGGTACAACCTATTGTTGAATATCTTCAAAACAAATTACATATAAAACTTGGTATTCCTGAGTTTGAAGCTCATCCGAGTTTAGGGTATGTAGGTATTCAAACGTCTATCAATCATATGATAAAAGAGCTCATAGAAAATAAAATTGGTTGTATTTATTTACCCAATACGCGTTGGTTTTTGGGTGAGGAATCTAAAGGAAAAGAAGCGGATAGTTTTGCCTATCAATTGGCAGGTCTTGCCGATATTTTCGTCAACGATGCTTTTGGTTCTTGGCAAGCGCATGCCTCAACGGTAGGGGTAACGAAATATTTGCCTTCTTACGCGGGCTTTCTGATGCAAAAAGAAATTCAAAATCTTGATAGAATTTATAACCCCAAACGCCCTTTTGTTGCGGTTGTGGCAGGTGCTAAATTTGACACAAAAATTGATTCCCTGACGGCATTACTCAAAACAGCAGATAATCTTATCCTTGGTGGGGTGATTTACAATGCCTATTTATGTGCGAAATACGGCATTCAAATTAAAGGCATTGAAGAAGAAGACATTAAACAAGCTCAATCTTTTGTTGATTTCTCGAAACAGTATCCGGGTAAATTAATTGAACTACCCTATATAATTGAATCGGAAAGTATGGAAGGTAGATTAAAAGGAAAATATAAAACTGTTGATGTCCGTACGCTTAAAAAAGGAGATAGTTTGAATTATGTGTTAGATGTTGCCAAATTATCATTCAAGGAAAAAATAGTGCTCGATGTCTTTCATAATGCTCGAACCATCTTTGTGAATGCTGTTATGGGATATACTCCTTATTTTAATGAAGGAACGATTGCTTTGGATGAATTGATTGATGATAATCTCGAAGCGGTAAAGCTGTATGGAGGAGGCGATACGATGCAAGAATTGAAACGTCTGTTGCCGGGTTTGTACATCCTTGCCCTTGATAATCCCAACTATTATATTTTTACCGGAGGTGGTGCCGTGCTTAAAGCCATTCAAGAAGGTACTTATATGGGTTTAAAACCGGTAAATGCCTTATGTGCAAGTGTTGAATAAAATGTACAATATTCGCAAACTCTAAACGTTTTTTTACAAATTTTAATTATCAAACAATGAAAAATTTTGTTGCAATCATTTTTGTTCTTTGTTTTATTTTACAGGATTTTACTGCACAATCACAAGTAGATACTATATTTGATAAAGCCAATAAGGCTTATATGCAAAAGGATTATCCGATGGCTATTCATTTATATACCGATATTATCAGTGCAGGAAATGTCAGTGCGGATGTATATTATAATTTAGGCAATGCCTATTTCAAAAATAGCCAACTCTCACAAGCTATTTTGTGGTACGAAAGGGCTTTACGTATCGATCCTTCCAATGAAGATATCATTCATAATATTGTATTTGCAAATAGCCGGATTACCGATGAAATGGTAACAATGCCCGATTTTTTTCTAAAGCGATGGTTCAAAAGCATGTATTCTTTATTATCTTCTAGGACATGGGCAGTTACATCGCTTGTCCTTTGTGTTTGTTTATTTATATTTTTAGTAGTTTTACTGTTATCGACATCTGCTAAACGTAGAATTTTTCTGTTTTTTGCTTCAGTACTTATGGTTTTGTTATTGGCAATGAGTATCACCTTTGCTTATATGCAACACAAACAGTCCTTTCGGAAAGACGAAGCCATTATAATGCGTATGAGTGTAGTCGTAAAAAGCATGCCCGACAAAGCGGGAACAAATTTGTTTACTGTACACGAAGGCTTAAAAGTACGGCTTATGGATAAAGTTGGAAACTGGATAGAAGTGGTATTTCCTAACGGACATAAGGGATGGATAGAAGAAACGTCGGTTGAAATTATTTAATTCTTTCTTTCTTTACGTTTTCTGTATTCCTCTAATTTACTTATAAAAACAGACTGTATGCGATTTTTTAATGCAGTAGAGTCTTCCTCCTTCATCGGATAAACAGGAGGTAGAAACTCAACATTGACGGGAGCAAAATAGCGAGGAAATTTAAAACGTTGATAAGACGCTCTGTTTGAACCGTAAATCACAACAGGTACTACAGGAATATTTAACTCCTTACTTAGAATGGCAAATGCCTCTTTAAAATCTTTCATCCCTGTTTTTGAACGGGTTCCTTCCGGAAAAATAATTACGTTTTTCCCTTGTTTCAGTACATAAGAAAGTTTCTGTAAGGCTTCACGTACATTTTTATTAATATCCATCAGGATAACATTGTTTTTTCTAGCCATAAATTTCATCAGTTTATTTTTCCAATGTTTTTCTTTAGCGAAAAAATATGTATTGCTGTATAATTTATGTTTCATTAATGAGGTGATGAATAAACCGTCTAAAGCACTTTGATGATTGGCAACGATGATGCATGGTTCATCGGGAATGTTTTTAATTCCATCACTGCTGAAACGGTAAATGGTGTTGAAAACAATTTTAGATAAATTCGTTAATCCTTTGTTTGTTAATCCCGATTTAGGTAATTTAAAAGCCGGGATTTTAGCCGATAATATTTCTTTCCAATTAGTAGAATGGTGATGAGAAAGAGTTGTTTGCGCTTGTTCGATATGACTACTTAACTTGGCTAAGGTATTCAATTCATTCAAATCTTCTTCTTTTAAAACAAGTCCAAATGTATTTTCAATAAATGCCATCAATGATACTCTGGTTAACGAATCCATGGAAAGGTCGATTTCAAAATGGTCGTTTTCTCCGGCAATATAGCCTGTTTCTTTATCAATAAAGGCTTTTAATAATGTATATTCTTCACTGTAGCTTTTAGATTCGTTTTGTTCTTGTTGTATTTTTTTATTTTCTATATAATGAGATAATTTAAACCGTTGAATTTTACCTAAACGTGTTTTAGGTAATTCTTCGGAAATGATATGAAAGCGTTTAATGCGTTTATACGGTGATACCTGAGTATTGAAATTCAGTATAGCTGTTTTTATTAATTCAGGCAGGTCTTCGATAGATTTTGCTCTTATTTCTGTCATTTCGGGATAGATAAGGGCTTGCAAAATATTCTCATGCATAAAAATACCGGCTTCTTTAATATATGGGGAATTGTTTACCAGTTGGAATTCCAGTTGGTCGGGAGTGATGTTTTTACCATTGGAAGTAACGATGATTTCTTTTAATCTGCCGGTTAGTTTAATACCGTAGGTATCGATGATGCCGATATCTCCTGTATACAACCATCCATCTTTGATAATGGAAGCTGTTTCTTCAGGGCGATTATAATAGCCTTGCATAACATTGGGTCCTTTAACACATATTTCTCCGTCCACGGTTTTAAGTTCAATGCCGCTAAGAGGTAAGCCGGCATAACCTATTTTCCATTTTCCGGGATGGGTAAAGCTAATCATAGGGGAGGTTTCTGTCATACCGTATCCTTCTAAGACATAAAATCCCAATGTTTTAAATATTTTAGCCGTTGCTTTTGGTAAAGCTGCACCACCACTTACCAAATATTCCAAATGCCCTCCAAATTTTTGGTGTACTGTTTTAAAAATGAATTTGGAGAAGTTTTGATTCTGTATCAATGCTGCTATTTTATAAATACTTTTGGTAGCGAAATGAGCGTTTATTTTTTCTAAAACACCTTTGGCAAGTGTGTCGTATAATCTTGGAACGCCAATAATTAGATTGATTTTTCCTGTATTTAAGGTGTGAAGAATTGCTTCACTGTTTAATCCGTCTGCGATGTAAAGAGTGCCACCACTGTATAAAGGAGCAATTAAGGAGCCTAATAAAGGAAAAATATGATGTAATGGTAATAATATCATAGTATTGCGTTCTTTAGTGATGATAGGAACTTCATCACAAACGGCTTTCATGTTAAAGAAAAGATTATCATAAGATAACATTACACCTTTAGAAGAGCCTGTAGTTCCTGATGTATAAATGATTACAGCAGTATTTTGTGTATTGGTCGGATTAAATTCTACAATAGGTTGGGATGAAACATCGCGTATATCTATATCTGATGAACAGAAAATCGGAATGGAAAGTTGCATCTCGCTTATTATGTTTTTCATGAATTCACGCTTAGCTTCACTCGTGAAAATAATATCCGGATTACAATCCTGAATGATGTATTTTATTTCACTTGCAGTAGATTGAATGTCAACAGGAATAGCTATGGATTCGTTGGTAAAGGCAGCGTATAACGCATACACCCACTCCAAAGAATTTTCACCATAAATAATTACTTTTTTATAGTTGGGTTGTTGTTTGAATTTTTCCGAATAGCAATGTATATATTGTAATAGCTCTTGATAATTAATAGATAAATCTTTATATACGATAGCTTTTTTGTTGTGATTTATTAACATGTGGACGATTTAAAATATATGTTCCGTGTTTTTTTAAATTAGATTTTAACATACGGAATCTATGCAAATATATAATAATTTTTTATTGTGAACTCTATCATTTTGAAAATAAATACTTAATTCTTGATATATAGTCTTATAAAATTAAAATTATTTGCTAATTCAAAAAAAAACAAAAAATAGTATAGGTATATCAAAAAAAAATCGTGTATATTTGCAAAATTAAAAGAAATATCTTAAGGATACTATAAACATAAGCCTAAGTTTCTATAAAACATAAAACTATAAATTTATGTCAACAAGAATTATTATCATCCCAACTTATAACGAAAAAGAGAACATTGAAAATATCATACGTTATGTTTTTTCATTGCCTGATGAATTTCATATTTTAATTATTGATGATGGCTCTCCCGATGGAACTGCCGGTATCGTTAAGAAATTAATAGCCGAGTA
>JAQVNO010000023.1 GCA_028703095.1 Bacteroidales bacterium | reverse complement strand
TTGAACAAAAGGTAAGCATAAGCAACCCTCGTTCTACGCTAGGCACTTCAACCGAAATATACGAATATATCAAGCTTTTATTTGCCCGTTTGGGGAAAACCTACTCTCCTATCTCAGGCACAATAGTAAAAAGAGACAGCGTCAGCGATGTATGTGATTTCATTTTTTCATTACCTGAAAATTTGCGTATCATTTTATATGCTCCTTTTGTGATACGAAACGAGAGAAGCATTGAGGAACAATTACATGTATTGTTAAAACAAGGCTTCAACCGTATATATATCAATGATGAAATCATCTTAATTGATGATTATCTCAAACAAAAACAAAAAAAATCGGATAAAATTCTCTTACTTATTGACCGATTTACTGTTGAAAAAACTGAAGAAAATCGCTCCCGCATTGCCGACTCGGTAGAAACTGCATTTTTCGAAGGACAAGGTGTTTGCATATTGGAAATTTATCACGCCGATGGGCATAAAGACATACACCGATTTTCCAATAAATTTGAAAAAGACGGTATAGAATTTAAGAAACCCAGCGTCAATATGTTTTCGTTTAACAATCCTTACGGTGCTTGTCCAACATGCGAAGGATTTGGAAGTGTATTAGGCATAGATCCCGATTTGGTCATCCCCGACAAAAGTCTATCTGTGTATGAAGATGCCATTGTTTGCTGGAAAACAGATAAGATGAACACTTACAAGCAACAACTCATAGAAAACGCGTATCAATTTGACTTTCCAATCCATCGACCCATTTCAGCACTCAGCGAAAAAGAATATCGTTTGTTATGGGAAGGAAACTCGTATTTTGAGGGTATCAACCAATTCTTTCAATGGGTAGAAGAAAATGCCTACAAAATTCAATACCGTGTCATGCTTTCCCGATACAAAGGCAAAACCATATGTCCCGAATGTAAAGGAAGCCGTTTGACAAAAGACGCCTATTACGTAAGAATAGCAACGAAAAACATCCACGAAATCATTGAAATGCCACTGGAAGACTGTTTGCAGTTTTTCAATACCCTTAGTTTTAAAAAACCTCAAGAACAACAAATTTCCGCCCGTTTAGTAAAAGAGATTCGCACACGCATCGAATTTTTATCTGATTTAGGATTAGGCTATCTGACCTTAAACCGCCCGTCGAATACATTATCGGGAGGCGAATCTCAACGGGTAAATTTAGCAAGCTCCCTGGGGAGTAGCTTAGTAGGTTCTCTTTACATTTTGGATGAACCGAGCATTGGCTTACACAATAGAGATACCGAGAAACTGATTAAAGTTCTCAAACATTTAAGAGATATCGGCAACACGCTTTTAGTGGTCGAACATGATGAAGACATTATACGTGCTGCCGATCAAATCATTGACACCGGACCTTTATCCGGGAAAAACGGAGGAAACATTGTGTTTCAAGGTAACTTTAACGAATTACTTACAAGTGAGAAAAGCATTACTGCAAAATATGTAAGAGGAGATGCACGAATAGAAATACCCACAACACGCAGACAAGCCAAGCGCTTTATAAATCTTAACAATATATCTTTACATAACATCAAAGATATCTCTCTGACCATTCCATTAGATGTTCTGACATTGGTAACCGGCGTTTCAGGCAGTGGAAAATCAACGTTGATAAAAGAAATACTTTTCCCTTTGTTGGCACGTCATATTGAATATGCCAACACTCCGGTAAAAGAAGACTCCCCTCACTTAACAGGCGATTTACAACATATATCAAGTGTAGAATTTATTGATCAAAATCCCATAGGACGTTCCTCCCGTTCCAATCCTGCTACTTACATTGGAGCTTACGATTATATCCGTCAATTATATGCAGAACAAGCCTTATCAAAAAGCAGGGCTTATAAACCCGGATATTTTTCGTTTAATGTCCCCGGTGGGCGCTGTGAAGCGTGTCAAGGAGCCGGTTATATCAGCATTAAAATGCAATTTATGGCTGACGTTGATATAGAATGCGATGAATGCAAAGGACAATGTTTTAAAGACGAAACCTTAGAAGTAAAAGTCAAGGATAAAAACATTTACGACATTCTGCATCTAACCGTCGACGATGCCATTGCTTTCTTTCAATCACTGCCCCACAGTCGCCTTGTACAAAACATCATCAATGCTTTACAACCCTTGTCGGATGTTGGTGTAGGTTATTTGCAATTGGCACAAGCCTCGTCATCACTTTCGGGAGGAGAAGCACAACGCATTAAATTAGCTTATTTTCTCGGTAAAGGGAGCAAACAACACAACAGCCTCTTTCTTTTCGATGAACCAAGCACAGGATTACATTTCCACGACATTAAAAACCTCCTCAAAGCCTTCCAAGCACTGATAAAAAAAGGACATAGTATCATAGTAATCGAACACAACATGGAACTTATCAAATGTGCCGATTGGATTATAGAATTAGGTCCCGAAGGAGGAAACAAAGGCGGAAAAATTGTTTGTGAAGGCACTCCCGAAGACATCATACAACACAAAAACTCCCATACAGCCCGCTATTTAATCGAAAAAATCAAATATAAGAACATAAAAAAATAAAAAATGCAAAATATTATTTTTATTTGCTTTGCATTATATACTATTATGTTGTTTATAGTAATGTGGTTTACATCACGTAAAGCAAATAATGAATCCTTTTATGTAGGAAACCGACAATCGCCATGGTTTGTAGTTGCATATGGCATGATAGGAGCCTCACTATCGGGAGTTACTTTTCTATCAGTTCCCGGCGACGTTTACACGACACAATTTACTTACTTCGGCATAGTAATCGGATATATTATTGGTTACATTGTAATTGCAAAAATATTACTACCCTTATATTACCGATTAAACCTCACATCCATTTACACTTATCTGGATCAACGATTCGGTTTTTATTCCTATAAAACCGGTTCCTTCTTCTTTATCTTATCTCGATTATTAGGATCATCATTAAGAATGTATCTAATGATATATATTTTGCAAGAGTTTGTTTTCAATCATTGGAACATCCCCATCAGCGTAACTGCTAGTATCTTTATTCTTATCATCTTACTCTATACGTTTAGAGGAGGTATTAAAACCGTTGTATGGACAGATTTGCTTCAAACCACTTTTTTATTATCTGCACTGATAATTACCATTGTATTAATATCCAAAGAATTAAATTTTAACATCAAAGAGCTATTTCAATCTATGGAGGATGCAGGATATACAAAAACATTCCATCTCGCATGGAGAGATCATAATTTTTTCGTAAAACAAATTCTTAGCGGGGCATTCATTACCATCACCATGACGGGTTTAGATCAAGATATGATGCAAAAAAATCTAAGTTGCAAATCATTAAAAGATGCCCAACGGAATATGTTCACTTTTTCCGGCATTTTAGTTTTTGTAAATGCCCTGTTTTTAATTCTAGGTGGCTTATTATGTGTCTATGCCGTTCACAAAGGCATTGATATTAGCAGTATGAAAACAGACCGTATTTTTCCTACCATTGCCATTCAATACCTGCCTGCTTTTGCTGCTATCGTTTTTATCCTCGGATTGATTTCTGCCGGCTATTCCAGTGCTGATGGAACTCTCACTGCCTTAACAACCGTAATTTGCTATGACTTCTTGGGCTTAGAGAAAAAGGACATCACAATAAAACAAAAAACAAAAATTCGTCATGGCGTTCATATAGGGGTAAGTATTCTTTTTTTAATTATTATTCTTATTTTCTCTCGCTTCCACAACGATGCATTGATACGTATTATTTTCAATGTTGCCAGTTATACTTACGGTCCTTTGTTGGGCTTATATGTTTTTGGTATGTTTACCAACCGCAACGTTATAAATGATAAAATCGTTCCTATCATAGCCATTGGATCACCAATTATTTGTTTTTTTCTTAATAAATATTCGGAAGTTTTATTTTTTGGATATCATTTCGGCTTTGAGCTATTGCTTGTAAATGGACTAATGACTTTTATCGGGCTATGGCTGATAAGCATAAAAAGCAATCACACAAACAAACTAAACAAGCCTAATACTATTTAATTGAATCAATGTTTATGAAAATTGTCTATTTTTGTAATTCATAATTTTTTAATATAAACGCTATAAAAGATGTTGAAGAAAATATTAATAATACCAATTGTTTTAGTAGCCTTATTAAACGGCTGTAAAAATAAAAAACCAGATGAAGTCAGCTACGATTTAAAAGAACGTTTACTGCCTTGTAGCATACAATGTGGAGATGAAAAATCGGATTCCCTTCCCATTCTTAGCATTGATATCTTCAACCAATTCATTCCGCATATGAAAGTCTATCCCGGGCATAAACCTATATTATTAAGTAAAATCCCTTCCGATTGGGAAGTAGAGTATCAATTAGAAAATCTTTCGAGCGAGTTTGACATTTGGATTATTTCTAATGTAAATGAAGTTTCACACAAAGCATTGCTAACAATTAAGAAAACCGAAACAAACTTTACGGTGATTTCCGCCTTATTAATTGCATATAGTGCAGCCATAGAACATACCGACAGCCTTGAAAGTGAGGAATGGACCTGTGAAATTGATAAAGACTATAGCATAAAAATTAAGAAACGCTACGATAAAATATTTTCTTCCGTTATTGATACGATTTTATTAGAAAATAAACTTATTCAACACGAAGACACCTATCATATTTCGTTAAACGGACAGATAAGTTATCAGGAACCGGAAATATATGAAACTGACTACTTCGCCATTATTCAATTTGCCGATACTGCTGAGTCGGGAATTATCTTAGATGAAGATTGGATATGGAACGGCATACACATGCGTGAACAACTGGAAGAAAAGAATGTATTTTTTGTAGAAGCCACACAAGGGTTCGATCATATTTCCATTCTAAATTATCACGGAGAAGAAGTTGATAAAATTAACATGAGCAGTTTTCTAACTACCTATTCTAAAGGTTATCTTTTTATAAAGAAAGATAAAAGCCCTAAATACCATCGATATTGTCCGGCAGAAGAATGTGTACAAAAAGCTTTTATTTATTTCGAAATTGACACTGTCATTTCGAATACTGAAGAAATCGGAGCGATAGAAATTTAACTATTTCAACCGATTATTTTCGGGAAAAATAATGGTAGGTTTAAAATTCTTAGCTTCTTCCGGAGTCATTAATGCATAAGAAACAATAATCACAATATCTCCTACTACCGCTTTGCGAGCCGCAGCACCGTTTAAGCACACTACTCCACTATCGCGTTCTCCTTTAATAACATAGGTTTCTATTCGTTCCCCATTGTTAATGTTTAGCACTTGCACCATTTCAAATTCCATCAAATTAGCAGCTTCCATTAATGTTTCGTCAATGGCAATACTGCCCTTATAATGAATATTTGCTTCTGTTATTATCGCGCAATGAATTTTTGATTTTAACAGATTTATTTGCATCTTTTTATTTTTTATATAATTCTAAATTATCAATTAATCGCACATTATCCAAGAAAGCAGCTATGCATAAAACGGCTTCTTGACTTTCTTTGAAATCTTTTATTTCCTTTAAACTAACTGCGTCAACAATAGCCGCGTATTCTAATTTAAAAGAATTATTTTTAGTAAATTCCTCAACAACCCATTTATGAATATCATATGGAGACAATTTACATGCCATAGATTTTGCCTGTAAGAGTGTTTGGTAAATAAAGGGGGCTTCCTTTCTTTTTCCCGCTGACAATAACACATTACGAGAACTATACGCCAAGCCATCCTCTTCCCTTACTGTATCTACCGTAACAATCCGAACACTGTGCTTGCCTGTTTCAACTAATTTTTTAATTATCACTACTTGCTGAAAATCTTTCTTTCCAAAATACGCATAATCTGCCGCTATGATTTCAAAAAAACGGTCTACTATCATAACAACGCCATTAAAATGTCCCGGACGATACTTTCCCTCCATTACCATATCCAAACCCTCCAAATCATACATTTTGTTCGATATCGTAGGATACATTTCCTCAACAGAAGGAACAAACACCACATCACACAAAGATTTGATAGAATCAATATCCTTTTCTACATTTCTCGGATATTTTTTATAATCTTCAACATCATTGAATTGTGTGGGGTTCACAAAAATACTGCATATTACAACATCATTTTCAGCTTTTGCTTGTTTCAATAAAGCCAAATGCCCCTGATGCAAAGCTCCCATAGTAGGAACAAAACCAATGGTTTGATGCTGACTCTTTGCAAATGTAACAAAGTGTATGATATCGCTTGATGTTTGAATTATTTTCATTTGATAACTTCTTCTATTTTATTAGTTTCCTTCTTTTTCTTTTTAAACAACCGGCTTAAAAACTTTTTAATAGCATTTATTTCGATAAAAAGAAAGAAAACATAGGAGGCTATAAAACTAAAAATAGCAACAAAAACAGACATTTGAATACGCTGCGGATAGACTTTGGCTTTGCTTATATAAGGATATTCCACTATACTTAAAAAATTGATTTCTTCTACAATTTTTAAATATAATGCATCGTATTTTGATTGTAAATCATTACGTTGACTTACTAAAAAATAAAAGTATTGCTGGTCCGCATATACACGTGGACCTTTTTGTTCTAAATTGGTTTTAAGCTTTTTCAACGCTTCTTTGTCAACAACATTTGACCCCTCATTCGTACCCAAATAGCCTTTGGTAACTTCTATGCCTTGTAGTGTTTGTAATATAATTTCATAGTCAACACCATACGAAATCATTAGATTTATCATAGAATCTATGGCTGTGTTTTTTTCAATTAGAGATTTTTCAATTGCAGTCAGACTTAAATAATAATTTCTTTTATAATCTTTTATGATTATTTCATTGAGTAAAACAGGAATGTCGTTTGCTATCGCATAAGCAATCTTGGGATCTTTATCCCTAACCTCCACGAGTATATTCCCGTAAAACTTATCTAAGGTAATTTCAATATTTTCTTCGTATTTTTCCAATAAAGACTTAGTATCCTTGGATAAATTATACCTTTCTTTGTAACAATATTTTTCAATTATTGAATCTTTGATATCATTGGAATTACACCACATCATCACTTGTTTTCCGGGTGTTTCATCCGATTTTGCTGTCACATTATTGGGATAAAAAGCTACTTTCGATTTATATAATGGAGTGATAAATAATGGTGACGTAAATAAAACAACCACTATTACCGATATCAATACGATAGAAACAATCCATACTTTTCGTTTCCATAAAACTTCCAGGAGTTTCATTAAATCTATCATATACAAATCTTTATCTTTAATTCTGTTTTTTTCCATATAAATATTAATGCTTTTTCTCTTGCTTTAATTACTAGTTATATAAAATGCTTGCAAAAGTACTTAATTATTTTATATCTTTAAATAATTTCATAAAAATGTTTAGCCTTGACACCATAAATTTATGGGAATCTTATAAATAAAAAAAACGATTTTGTATATAAAAAAATTAAAAAAATTAAGTATACTATCGTTTTATTAGTGTATTTTTGCAATATTAATTTTTTTTAGGATATGATAAATAAAACAATTGTTGTAGGAATTACACAAGGGGATATAAATGGTATTAGTTATGAAATTATTATGAAGTCGCTCAAAGATGCCCGCATGATGGAACTCTGTTGTCCCATCATATATGGATCATCAAAAATAGCCTCTTTTCATAAAAACATACTAGCAAAATCAATAGATCCAAATTTTAAATTTAATATCATCAAACAAGCAAAACAAGCAACGCTTAAAAGGCCTAATTTAATTAATGTTACGGAAGATGAAATTAAAATAGATATCGGGGAAATCACCCCTATTGCCGGCGAGATGTCACGTTTGGCACTTGAATCGGCAACAAAAGATATCATGGAAGAACAAATTGATGTTCTTGTAACTTGTCCAATAAACAAACAAAATGTTATTTCAGATACCTTTAAGTTTTCCGGACATACCGAATATTTTGCGTCGGTTACGAAAACAAAAAAATATCTTATGTTAATGGTTGCCGACACTATACGCATTGGCACCATCACCACACATTGTGCACTCAATGAAGTGTCGGCAATTATCACCAAGAAACTCATAGCTGAAAAGATAGAAGTATTGCATCATTCATTAATAAAGGATTTCGGCATCATCAAGCCTCGCATTGCCGTATTAGCACTGAATCCGCATGCGGGCGACAATCAACTCTTCGGCACCGAAGAACATGAAAAGATATGCCCGGCCATTCAAGAAGTCTTCGATAAAAAAATATATGCTTTTGGCCCTTTTGCTGCCGACGGTTTCTTTGGCTCCGGAGAGTTTAAAAAATACGATGGTATCCTAGCCATGTATCACGACCAAGCCATGATACCCTTTAAAGTATTATCTTTTGATGAAGGTGTAAATTTTACGGCTGGACTTCCATTTGTACGTACATCTCCGGCACACGGCAGCGCCATAGATATAGCTGGGAAAGATATAGCTTCTTATAAATCATTATCTAATGCCATCTACTTAGCCTGTGATATTTATAAAAACCGACAAAACTTCAATCAACCTAATTAATATAAATACAAGCATTAAAAGCCATGCCCGCTTATAGCATTTCAAGAATTGCGAAAATTATTAATGGAACATTTGCCTCTGTTTATAACAAAGACTATATCATTAATGAATTAGCTTTTGACAGCCGCAAAATACAACATGAGGCAAATACACTTTTTTTTGCATTAACAAGCGAAAAAAACGACGGGCACAGATATATCAAAGAACTCTATAATAAAAACATTCGCAACTTTGTTGTCAATGTATCTTACAACGACACACATGCATATTCTGATGCTAACTTCATACAGGTAGACAATACTTTAATAGCACTGCAAACCTTAGCGAAACACCATCGACACAATTTTTCAATTCCCGTGATAGGCATTACAGGCAGCAATGGAAAAACAGCCGTCAAAGAATGGCTTTATCAATTGTTATGCGATGATTATTGCATCGCTTATACACCCAACAGCTTCAATTCACAACTAGGAGTTCCGCTGTCTATTTGGAATATAAATGAAGACACACAATTGGGAATTTTTGAAGCCGGTATCTCTAAACCGGACGAAATGAATACGCTCAAAGGAATCATCGACCCCTCTATAGGCATTCTCACAAACATCGGCACTGCTCATGATGAGTATTTTATGGATGTTAAACAAAAAATCGGAGAAAAACTTAATCTATTTCGGAATGTTGACACTTTGATTTATTGTACAGATAACGGACTCATCACCGAAGTTATTATGCGTACGGAATTAACAAAAAAAATAAAACTCTTCCGCTGGAGCCGTAAGAAAGAAGACTCTGATTTATATATAGATAGCATAACCAAACAATCAAAATACACAGAAATCACTGCCATCTTTAATAAACAGACGCTCAAAATTAAAATTCCTTTTATCGATGATGCTGCCATAGAAAACACCATTCATTGCTGGGCGTGTTTGCTATTATTGGGTTACTCTAACGACATCATCAACGATCGCATATGCAAACTCACTCCCATCGCCATGCGACTGGAAATGAAACAAGGTATTAATCGCTGTATGATTATAAACGATACCTATAATTCGGATATCAACTCCTTACAAATTGCTATCGATTTAATGATTAATCAACAGCAATTTAAAAAAAGAACCCTTATCCTTTCCGATATATTGCAAAGCGGCAGCTCAGAGTATGAACTGTACAAAGAAATTGCTGCTTTATTGAAAGCAAAAGGAATCAATTATATCATTGGTATAGGCGAAGCCATTTCCCGTCAGGCAAATAGTTTTACCATAAAAAAAGAATTCTATAAAACAACCAATGATTTTTTTGCCGACTTCAATCTTTCAAAACTTGATAATGAAATCATTCTGATAAAAGGAGCCCGTAGATTTAATTTTGAACGCATTTCCAATTATTTGGAATTGAAAACTCATGAAACGGTGTTGGAAGTAAGTTTGAATGCATTGATTTCAAACCTAAATTATTATCGGACACTGATTAAACCCGAGACCAAGGTGATGGCAATGGTAAAAGCTTTCGGCTACGGTATCGGCGACATAGACATTGCCAATGAATTGCAATATCATAAAATAGATTATTTAACAGTAGCCTATGCCGATGAAGGCATCACCTTAAAAAATAAAAATATACATGTGCCTATCATGGTCATGAATCCGGACGAACGCAGTATAGAAAGCATTTTGAAATACCAATTACAACCGGAAATATACAGTTTTCGCATTTTGAACCTCTTAGAACAAGCGATGGAACACAATCCACAAATTCCGGACATCCGTATTCACTTAAAAATAGATACCGGCATGCATAGGCTGGGGTTTGAAAAACAAAACCTCAACGATATTTTACATCATCTGACTGCTAATCCTAAAATCATAGTAGAAAGTGTATTCTCTCATTTTGCCGCTGCCGACGATCCAAAGGAAGATACTTTTTCTCGCCAACAAGCGGATTTACTCACCGAATGTCATGACATCATTAGCAAGCATTTGGGATATACTCCGATTAAACATATTGCCAACTCAGCCGGCATGATACGCTTTCCGGAATACCAATTCGACATGGTGCGTTTAGGTATTGGCTTATTCGGTATCAATTCCTTTGCCAATCCCTCTAAAATTGAAAACGTTGCCGGTATGCGTACCATCATTTCGCAAATAAAAGTTATTAAAAAAGGAGATACCATCGGCTACAACCGTCAATGGAAAGCTGCTGATGACATCACATTGGCTATTATTCCCATCGGCTATGCCGACGGCTTTCCGCGTTCCTTAGGAAACGGGAAAGGTGTCATTGTAATTAATGGACAACTGGCAAAAATAGTCGGCAATGTATGTATGGACATGTGCATGGCCGACATCACCAATATTTCTGCTAAAGAAGGTGACAGCGTAAGTGTTTTCGGAAAAGACATTTCCATCACCCAATTTGCTAAAAAAGCCAATCGAACGGAATATGAAGTGCTGACAGGCATTTCTCAACGGGTAAAAAGAATTTTTGTACAAAACTAAAATGATTACTTTCATTCTATCAATTATCTTATTAATCGCCGCTTATTTTATTTACGGGCGCGTGGTAGAAAAGATTTTTGGCATCGATAGCCAAGCTATTACTCCTGCCATACGCAAACAAGACGGTGTTGATTATGTCCCCATTAAACCCTGGCGTATCTTTATGATACAGTTTTTAAACATCGCCGGCTTAGGACCTATCTTCGGAGCTATTATGGGAGCCAAATTCGGAACAGCTTCTTTTCTGTGGATAGTCTTCGGCTGTATCTTCGGAGGTGCCGTTCATGATTATCTGGCAGGCATGATATCGTTACGTCGCGATGGTGCCAGCCTACCGGAAATACACGGTGCTTACTTAGGAAAAGCCGTTAAACAGTTCATGCGTGTGTTTATGGTCATTTTGATGGTCTTAGTGGGGGTTGTATTTGTGCTTGGTCCGGCAGGATTGCTGGAGAAATTAACCCCCGATGCGTTAAGTGCAAGTTTTTGGATTGTAATTATCATTATATACTATATCATTGCCACTTTACTTCCTATCGATAAAATCATAGGTAAAGTATATCCTATTTTCGGCTTCGCACTCTTATTCATGGCTTTCGGAGTAATGATTGCGCTTTTCATTCATCACCCTATACTGCCGGAAATATGGGACGGGCTACACAATACCCATCCGCAAGCGGCAACTACCCCTATTTTCCCCATGATGTTTGTTTCCATTGCTTGCGGTGCCATTTCAGGGTTTCATGCTACCCAGTCTCCCTTGATGGCGCGATGCATGACCAACGAACGACAAGGTAGACCTATTTTTTTTGGTGCCATGATAGCCGAAGGCATCGTTGCACTTATATGGGCTGCCGCTGCTTCTTATTTCTTCTATCAAAAAGGCATGGGCGAGACAAATGCAGCTGTTATTGTCGACAACATTACCAAAGATTGGCTAGGAACCTTTGGCGCTGTACTGGCGGTATTGGGTGTGATTGCCGCTCCCATCACCACCGGCGACACCGCCTTCCGCTCTGCCCGCCTCATTGTTGCCGATTTTCTGCATTACGACCAAAAGCCTATCCGCAACCGTTTAATCATAGCAATCCCTTTGTTTTTAGCCGGATTAGGCATTTTATTCTTCAGCATAAACGATAAAAACGGCTTCGATATCATCTGGCGCTATTTTGCCTGGGCAAATCAATTGCTTGCTGCTGTTACCTTATGGGCGATAACAATGTTTTTGTTCAAAGAAAAAAAACCGTATGTCATCACCCTCCTCCCTGCTCTTTTTATGACCATGGTTTGTGTTACCTATATTTTTATTGCTAAAGAAGGATTTGCTCTCAATCAACTTTGGTCATATATAATAGGAGGATTCACAAGCAGTTTATGCCTGTTGACTTTTATTTTCTATCTGAAAAAACATAAAAATAAAGTAAAAACGCAATAACATTAACTTGTTCATCGCATATTATTTTTGTATCTTTGCAGCATAAAATACTAGATATGATATTTAACACAAAACGACACGAAACCAGAAAATTCAACTATACACCCCGCTATTACGACAAGAAAAAGGAAGAGTTGAAACGCGAGAAAATTAAAAACGGGGAAGATGGCAGCGTTGATTTTCACGACCGCCTTCACATTAACTTGCAAGAGAAAAGAAAATCGCAACATAAATCTGCCACACGCATCTTGGTGTTGATTGCTATTTTGGCTTTATTGTTATACTTTATGCTTTCGTAACCATGCCCGATAGAATACATGTACTCCCCGATTCTATAGCGAATCAGATAGCGGCAGGCGAAGTGATTCAACGTCCGGCTTCCGTTGTGAAAGAACTGATGGAAAATGCCGTTGACGCGGGAGCGACAAGCATTGATTTGATTATCAAAGATGCCGGCAGAACACTTATCAAAGTTAACGACGACGGTAGCGGCATGAGTGAAACCGACGCACGTTTGTGCTTTGAACGTCATGCAACCTCAAAAATAAAAACTGCCGATGATATTTTAAGTTTACACACCAAGGGATTCAGAGGCGAAGCCCTCGCTTCTATCGCTGCCATAGCTCACGTAGAATTACGTACTAAAAAAAGCGGCATGGATGTAGGCACACACCTTATCATCGAAGGCTCACAATGCAAAGAACAAAATCCCTGTCAATGTGAAACCGGCGCCTCTTTTGCTGTTAAAAACTTGTTCTATAATGTTCCTGCTCGTCGTAACTTCCTGAAATCAGACACTGTGGAATTTACCCATATACTGGAGGAATTTATACGCATCGTTTTGGTACATCCCGAAATTAAATTCTCACTCTATCATAACGATAAACAAGAATATCAACTCCCCAAGGCTTTATTAAAACAACGTATAATCAATATTTTCGGCAATAATTACAACGAGCGCCTTCTCCCCCTTCAACAAGAAAGTGAAGTGGTAAACATCAGCGGTTATATAGGCAAACCCGATGCTGCCCGGAAAACGCGCGGTGAACAGTACATTTTTGTGAATCAACGTTTCATCAAACATCCTTACTTCCACCACGCCATTTGCAACGCCATGGAAGAACTGATTCCGGCGAAACATTTCCCTACGTATTTTATTTACATGGAAGTAGACCCCGCCCATATCGACATCAACATACACCCTACAAAAACGGAAGTTAAATTTCAAGAAGAAAAATTCATCTATTCCATTCTTCGCTCAACTGTGAAGCATTGCTTGGGCAATTTCAACCTTTCTTCCCAACAAATCGATTTCGAGAATGTATCTCCTATTGATTTCAGCAGCATTTCCGGTAGCGGGCTACCCAAAGAGCCGACCATCTCCACCAATCCCGATTACAATCCTTTCTCCCCGCCAAAAACAACAGACAAACCCTTGTTTAACCCTTCTCCTTTTAAAAACAAAAACCAAAGCGAAGGAGCATGGACCAAAATATACGAAAGCCTGAAAGAAAACATTCAAACAGAAATCGATTCGGAAAAAAGTGTACCCGAGCAAATGCAAATCGACATGGAAGCTCCTGCGGAATCGGAGGAAACATGCGAACATATGCTCTTTCAAGTCCTGAATACATATATTGTAACCCGTATCAAATCGGGCTTTATCCTTATCGACCAGGAAGCCGCTTCGGAAAGAATACTTTACGAACGTTTTATAGAACAAATAGACCACCAACCCACCCATGTGCAAAAACTCCTTTTTCCCGAAACGCTCAGTTTTTCGCCTCAAGATGCGGATATCATCTCAATGTTAATCAAAGACTTTTTACACATCGGCTTCGATATTGAAGCCTTTGGCAAAAACACATTTATCCTCAACGGAATTCCTGAAGGTTTAGAAGAAAAAAACATTCAATCGCTGATGGAACAACTGCTGGAATCCTATAAAAACAATTTAATATCCCTGCGTTTAAGCCGAAAAAACAATTTGGCACATTCCATGGCAAAGACCTTGGGTATAAAAAAAGGAAAAGCATTGACGCAACAAGAGATGAACGAGATAGTTCGTCAGCTATTTATCAGCAAAGCGCCCGAAATATCGCCCGACGGCAAGAAAATATGTGTGCTTTTCTACGAAAAAGATATTAATCAATTATTTAATTAAAATGAACAAACGAAAAATCATCAACGACCCGGTCTATGGCTTTATCACCATCTCTAACGATTTCATCTTTGACCTTATACAACACCGCTACTTTCAGCGTTTACGCAACATTCAACAACTGGGATTAACCAATTTGGTGTATCCAGGCGCTTCACACACGCGTTTCCAGCATTCGTTAGGAGCTATGCACCTTATGCAACAAGCTATCGAAGTATTGAAATACAAAGACATCGCCATAAGTAAAGAAGAAGAAGAGGCTACCTTGACAGCCATACTGCTGCACGATATAGGGCATGGACCTTTTTCCCATACCTTGGAACATACCCTTATCGAATCGGTTACACACGAAGAACTTACCGACGTATTTATGGATGCTCTCAACAAGGAATTTCATGGGAAATTGTCGCTTGCCATTCAAATTTATAAAAACTCTTACCCCAAACATTTCCTTCATCAACTGATATCCGGACAATTGGATGTTGACAGGCTCGACTACCTTAGCCGCGACAGCTTTTTTACCGGCGTTTCCGAAGGAATCATAGGTACCGAACGCATTATTAAAATGCTCAATGTTGTCAACAACGAACTGGTTGCCGACATCAAAGCCCTTTATTCCCTGGAGAAATTCATTATTTCACGTCGGTTGATGTATTGGCAAGTTTACCTCCACAAAACAGTACATGTCATCGAAACGATGGTTGTTACTCTTTTAAAAAGAGCCAAAGAACTTGTAAAAGAGAGACAAGACTTGTTTCTGTCGCCGTCACTGCGCGTCTTTTTTGAGAGAGACATTCAATGGGCTGATTTTAAAAACGACAGCAACATCTTATCCGCCTACTCCGAATTAGACGACCGCGACATCTGGTATTGCATCAAGATGTGGCGTTCCCACCCCGACTTTATCCTTTCTGAATTATGCAAACGCACCTATTACCGCAATTTATTTAAAATTGAAGTGTCGGAACAAGATTTTGACGAAAATTATATCCGTAAAAAGAAATCGGAATGTATACTGCAGTTACACCTCTCTCAAACAGAGGTTGATTATTTTGTCGTTCACGGGAAAATGGAAAACAGAGCCTACAACAAAGCCCTGCCTCCTATCCGTATCCTCGACAAAAACGGGGCTTTACATTCCTTAGAATCCCTCTCCGACCACCTCAACCACCGTACCCTTTCGGAAAATGTAAGCAAATATTTCCTTTGCTACCCGAAAGATTTGATAGGCTAAAAGAAGCAAAAAAAAAGCTATTTTTTTAGGTTTGTAACTCCTTGCTAATGAAGCCTCCTACACTACCTAAATTTATTGACGCAATAATTTAATTTATTGACGCAATAATTAATTTTATTGACGCAATAATTTTCATTATTGACGCAATAATGTTCGTCTGTCTCGGCTCCGCACGAGCATTGCCTCACTCCCTTATGGCAAAGCTCTTTTTGCTTAAAAGGAAGGATGAAAATTTCCACCTAAACTAATGAGAAACCACACGAAATCCCAGACTGTAGCTGATGTTGCTGTCCGGATAGTAGCTGCAGCGATATGCACTACGACAATAGCGAGCACGGTAGTACCAACTACCGCCACGGAACACTCGGGCCGTCCCGCTTGCAGGACCTTTAGGATTTGTTTGTGCATAGATTGGATATTCATCGTACCAATCACTACACCATTCCCATACATTTCCATGCATATCACACAAGCCCCAAGCATTGGGAGAAAAACTACCCACCGGCATTGTTTTGCATCTATATACTCCCTCGCTACACCATTCCATGGGGTAATTCCCATCATAATTGGCTTGTGTGGTATTTAAACAAATGCCTGTATTAAAATGGGTGGTAGTTCCCGCTCGGCAGGCATATTCCCATTCAGCCTCAGTAGGCAGGCGGCAACCCATATAGGCAGCAAATTCCGAGGCTCCATACCAAGTAACATTTATCACCGGGTAGTTTTCATAGCCCGCAACCGGCACCCATTGTCCATCTACATAATGCAACCCCCAATCATAATTGCCTCTACTTTGATAAATTAGTTCTTCTGTAGGATAGGATCCTGCCTCATATTTTCCATCACTGCCAATGTTTTTGGCATTTAAAAAGGCGGCATACTGGGCATTGGTAATTTCATACTTACTCATTTTAAACGCACTCAATGTTACCTGATGGGGTGTCTCGTCATCCTCTCTGTTTGCTTGGTCGTAAGGGCTCCCCATGGTAAATGTGCCCCCGGGTATAGCAACCCATTGGATTTTGGGTTTGGTATATTCTTTTTCTTTCCAGGTGCCATCGCTATAAATTACCATGCGTTTACCATCAACCATACGTTCACTTACCGGCGTAGGCTTAGTTTGTGCCGCCGCATTCAAACTGAAAATAAGTACCAATAAAGAAATAATGTATTTATTCATAATAGATTATTGTTAAATTATAAATTTGATAAATCTTTGTACATTTAATTTTGCAAATATACAAAATATTACAATAAGCAAAACGTGAAATATTTTTTATTCCGAAAAGTAAGCGGGTGAATTCAAATCACCCGCTTACAGAGCAAGACACTTTCACACATTCATTATCCGGCGGAAGGTTTCGCTTTTGTGAGCACTTTTCAAGATAATTCCAGGAACAATAAGATGTGCCTGCTCGTAATATTTTTCTCTTTCTTGCAACAATGTATCAATATAAGTGAGCAGTTCTTCCGGACTTTTCCCTTGAACCAAGGGACGTTGTTTTTTGGAATGCAACAAACGATATTGCAAGCCTTTGGGCGAAAGTTTCAAATACACACACAAGCCGTCTTTGAGAAGCCAATCCATATTATCGTAAAAACAAGGCGTACCTCCTCCCAATGAAATAACCGCTTGGGCAGGAAAATCGCTTGCACGCAGCAATGCCGCTTCCTTTTCCCTGAACTCACTTTCAGTATGATGTGTAAAAAAATCGAGGATACTTGTATGATATGTTTTCTCAAAATGTTTATCCAAATCAATAAACGGACACTTGGCATAATGTGCCAATTGTTTACCGAATGTGCTTTTGCCGCTACCCATAAAACCAAGGATATAGATACGCATGTCTTTCTTATTCATAAGCACCTATGGAGGGAGGTGCATTTCGTGAATTTCCTTTTATATCGAATAAAACACCCGTACTTGATTTACCGGCCCCCTTGCATGGGGAAGCTGCCTGCAACTGAAAGTCGTAATCGGCAACCTTTTCAAACAAAGGGTCTTTATTGAGCAGCATAGAGGTAAAATATGTGGGGAAACTGGTATCCGATTTAAAGGCACAATGGCTTATGTTAGCTTGAAAGAGTGCCGATTTATCGTAATCACAGTTAAACTCTCTCTTATTTGTCCCCCAAACAATGTTGTTAACAAAATCGCAATGGAAATCGGAGAGATACATCACGTTGTTAACGATATAATAATTACTAAAGAAAACCGAAGGTGTAGCCCTTGTTCCCAAGCTGTAGGCATTGTAAATGGTGTTGTGGATAAACGTATAGGTGCCTCCTTGCGTTAAAGCTATGCAATGCTGTCCGCAATTGGCAATGATATTGTTATACGCTTCTACCGTATAGTTTTTAGCTAAGAATCCCATGCCTGCCGACTTTTTAATAATGCTATTTGTCAGGATGAGTTTATTCCCCATATCCTTATCTAGTATTTCGGCTTGTATACCGATAAACGCATTCTTAATCACCGCATAATTGATGATGTTGTCTTGAGAACCTTCGTTTATCCATATTCTGTCCCATTGCTCATAATCATCCTGGAAAAAGTCTTCGAGACGGTCGCCTTGAAATACAACAGGTTCATCTTGAGTACCATTTACGTGCAAGCACCCTCCTTTGTAAATCCACAATCCTCCTTTTTTATGTACATAAATTTTAGTGCCGGCTTCTATATTAAGTTTCCCTACCGAATCGACAACGGCATAACCGTAAATAACATAGGGTTTTTCTTTTGTCCATGTTACTTCTTCGCCTTCACCGGCAACAATGAAATAACTTAAATTTCCCAAACTTCTGTTGGGAACAATAAAATTCGCATCCTGTCCGTAAGCCAATAGTTCAACATTTTGGGTATTCCCATTGGTGAAAAATCGGATGGTATCCGTTAACAGCATGGGAGTGTTTTGCTGATTAGGATTTATGATTACTTTCACAAAAATAAAAATACTATCCTTTGCCGGTATTTCTACATCCGTAAGCTTTCGTGCCGCAACTCCATTTATATTCAGGCTGAAATAAGAATTGTTATCTCCCAACAAGTAGATGTCGGTGTTGATATCACCGCTATACGGATTATACACTACCAATCGTTTGGTAATAGAGCTTACACTTGTAAAAATCGTATCGAAAGTAATGATCGAAGATGAAAATTTCAATTTTGCATCTTTTTTGTCATAAATATTTAATTTATTACATGATGTAAATGCAATAGCTGAAAACAGAAACAAATAGCCTACAAATCTTTTCATCCGATATCTTTCATTATAATAGAAGCAAAGAATAAACGCAATAACACAAATAATATTATAGGTGATGCATGGCTTCTTCAATAAAGGCAGAGCATAAAGCGGTAAAATCAAGATTTTTATAGCGTACTTGCTTAGGGACGATGCTTTCGTTGGTTTGACCCGGGATGGTATTGATTTCAATAAAGTAGATTCCTTTTTCATTGAAAATATAGTCAACCCGCACAATACCTTTACATCCCAACCATTGATAGATGTTTTTTGACATTAGTTCACATTGCGTTTGAACGTTTTTATCAATTTGAGCCGGAGTTATTTCATCAGCCAGATTGGGGTCGTATTTAGCTTCTAAATCAAAGAATGCCTTTTTGCTGATAATTTCTGTTATAGCCAACTCTTCCACTTTTCCTTTGATACTCATCACACCACAAGTAATTTCGCGTCCTTGAATAAAACTTTCTATGATTAATTCAGTATCATGTTGAAAAGCGTTTTTAATCGCCGTTAATATTTCCTTTTCGCTAAGCACTTTCGACACTCCTACACTGGAGCCAGAACAACAAGGTTTTACAAAACAAGGCAACCCTACTTTACGAATTATATCGCCGGTGTTAACCGCATCCCCCTGAAACAAATGCAAAGAAGTAGTCATAGGAACGCCATAGGCTGAAAGAAACTTATTACACAGGTTTTTATTAAACGTCAATGCAGAAACTGCCGCACTACAACCGGCATAAGGAATTCCAAGCATATCTAAATACCCTTGCAGTTTACCGTCTTCACCGGGATTGCCGTGAATAGCAATGAAAGCACAATCAAAACGAATGCGTTTGTGATTAACAACAACACTAAAATCATTCTTATCAACATCGTATAAGGTTCCGTCAGAAGCTATGTATTTCCAATCCAACCCTTTTAAATGTATAAAATACACCTCATAGTTCGACCTATCCAATGTATCGGCAATGTTACGACCACTTCGCATAGAAATGTCGTGTTCTCCTGAGTTTCCACCGGCTATTACTGCAATATTCTTTTTCATAAACGTAATTATATATTTATTCTCAATGTAAAAAGCATTAATCTTTTGGTATAGATTATTTTACCTTTTCTTAAATTGATAATGCAAATTTACATAAAATTATCTATTCACTACTATCAAAAAATATATTTTTACATCTAACTTTAGCTACTATTTGTATTTCCTATAGAATTTTAATTGCCTTTATTTACATGTTTATCATTAGTGAAATCATCCTTTATAATCATATCTTTGATATACAATAAAATAAAATTTATAAAAAGAATGGTTTTTTTAAAATAATTTATATACTTTTGTTTTTGAAAAATTAAAATTAATCGTTTAATAACAATAAAAAATTAACAACAATGAAAATGAGAAATATTTTAGCATTAACAGTAGTTGCACTTGTTTTATGCTTTGCTTCCTGTAAACCGGAAGAAGAAGAACCAATTTTAAAAAGTGTCATCCAAGGGAAAATTACCTATGAAGATACGGAAACAGGGTGGGAAGGTGATGGAAAAAATGCAAGTATTAAATTACATTATATCAACAACGAAACACCTTTAAAAGAAGTAACTGCCAACGACACGGGATTTTATCAAATAAGTGGAATTACCATTGATTTGAATGATACTTCTAAAATATTATATCAGGTAAGTGCCAAATTCATTATGAAATTCGGAAATGAAGAAACTATTTTTGAAGGTCGTTCCGAAAACATAGAATTAAAAGGAAATGATACCGTAACCTGCGATATCCATTTGATACGATAACTCCTCCAACAAAATCACAAGTAGGTTGATTGAAAAAATTAACCTCCTTTTTTGCTTTTTTAAGCAAACAAAATTTTATATACGTTTATAAAACCTATTGTTAATTTGTCTAATTTTGCAAGATTATAAAAATAACGATAAATAAATATTTGTAATTAAATTTTTAACTATAAAAGTATACACATGAAACGAGTACATAATTTTAATGCAGGACCGTGTGTCCTTCCAAAAGAAGCTATCAATGCAGCTATCGAAGCATTGAAAGATTTTAAAGGTACAGGAATGTCAGTGATAGAAGTATCGCATCGTTCCAAAGAATGGCAAGCTGTAATGGATGAAACAGAAGCTTTATGGAAAGAATTATTACATATCCCTGATGGATATAAAGTATTATTTTTGGGTGGTGGTGCTTCCATGCAATTTGCCATGATACCATTAAATTTTATGGAAAAGAAAGCTGCTTATTTAGAAACCGGCGTATGGGCAAAGAAGGCGTTAAAAGAAGCCAAGGGCATAGGTGAAGCCGTTTGTGTTGCTTCTTCAGCAGAAAAAACATTTAATTATATTCCAAAAGGATATGCCATTCCTAAGGATGCCGATTATTTCCATATTACTACCAACAACACCATTTATGGAACAGAAATCCGTTATGATATGGACTCTCCGATTCCCATGATAGCCGATATGTCATCCGACATTATGAGCCGTCCGGTAGATGTTTCAAAATATATTATGATTTACGGTGGTGCTCAAAAAAATGTAGGTCCTGCGGGAGTAACTTTTGTTATCATCAAAGAAGATGCTTTGGGAAAAGTAAGCCGCTATTTACCTACTATGTTTAATTACAAAACTCATATTGATGAAAGTTCCATGTTTAATACACCTCCTGTATTCTCCATACTTGTTATGAACGAAACATTAAAATGGGTCAAACGATTGGGAGGATTAAATGCCATTCAAAAAATAAATGAAGAAAAGGCAGCATTGCTCTATAATGAAATTGACCGTAACACTATGTTTATTGGCACAGCAGAAAAAGACAGTCGCTCAGTAATGAACGTATGTTTTGTCATGTCTGAAGGATACAAAGATAAAGAAGAAGCCTTTATGGCATTTGCCAAAGAACGTGGCATGGTAGGCATTAAAGGACACCGTTCCGTTGGTGGTTTCCGTGCATCTATCTATAACGCCTGTCCGAAAGAAAGTGTACAAGCATTGGTTGATTGCATGCAGGAATTTGAAAAATTAAATAAATAATAAAAATTAAGCCCATGAAAGTATTAATAGCAACAGAAAAACCATTTGCAAAAGCCGCCGTTGACGGCATACGCGAAATAGTTGAAAAAGCAGGACATACATTGGCACTCCTTGAAAAATATACCGATGTCAATGATTTCTACAAAGCTGTAAGCGATGCCGATGCATTAATTGTCCGCTCGGATAAAGTTACAAAAGAGGTAGTAGATGCTGCTCAAAAATTAAAAATAGTTGTCCGCGCCGGAGCCGGTTACGACAATCTGGATTTATCGGCTTGTTCGGCCAAAAAAATTGTCTGTATGAATACTCCCGGACAAAATTCCAATGCCGTTGCCGAATTAGCCATTGGCATGATGATTTATATGTCGCGTAATACCTTTAAACCGGGAACAGGTTCCGAATTAAAAGGTAAAAAACTGGGAATCCATGCTTACGGCAATGTTGGTTGCTTGGCTGCTCATATTGCAAAAGGATTTGGAATGGAAATCTATGCTTACGACCCCTTTATCTCTGCCGACAAAATCAAAGCAGAGGGCGTTATTCCGGTCGATAGTGTTGAGAAACTGTATCAAACATGCCATTTTATCTCTTTACACATTCCGGCCAACGAGCAAACCAAAAAATCAATCGGCTACCGTTTATTATCCCAAATGCCTAAAGGCGCTTGTATAATCAATACTGCTCGCAAGGAAGTTATCCATGAAGAAGAATTGGTAACAGTAATGGAAGAAAGAACCGACTTGAAATATTGTTCCGACATTGCTCCTGACAATGCTGCAGAAATGGCTGAGAAATTTCAAAACCGCTATTTTGCCACCCCTAAGAAAATGGGTGCCGAAACAGCAGAAGCCAACATTAATGCCGGCTTAGCATCGGCCAACCAAATAGTGAAATTCTTAGCAAACGGAGATACCACTTTTCAGGTAAATAAATAACTTTTTGCATCTATACAGTCAAAGGCATATGTTTTACGTATGCCTTTTTTTATTTTTACATCCATAGAAAATAGCATAACTTATCTCTCTAAACATAAAAAAAGGAATTGACTTATTTTAAAATCAATTCCTTGCGATGTACCCGAGGCCGGGGTCGAACCGGCACGAGTGTTACCTCATCGGTTTTTGAGACCGACGCGTCTACCAATTCCGCCACTCGGGCTTTAGCGACTGCAAAAGTATTTTTTTTTTAAATATAAATATTAATTTTTCTAAAAAAATACTAAAATATACCATGTTTTTCATCACAATTTTAAATCATTATTGCATATAGCTGATTTTATGATAAATAAATTTTAATATTTTTTACTTTTCATATGTATATTTTTTTACTTTTGCAAAAATTTTTAAATACCATATTAAACCATATAAAAAGATGTATTGGACACTAGAATTAGCCTCGAAATTAGAAGACGCCCCATGGCCTGCAACAAAAGAAGAATTAATAGATTTCGCTATCCGTTCGGGAGCTCCGCTGGAAGTAGCAGA
The DNA here is from genome assembly GCA_028703095.1 of Bacteroidales bacterium. Classification (GTDB taxonomy): domain Bacteria; phylum Bacteroidota; class Bacteroidia; order Bacteroidales; family WCHB1-69; genus UBA5266. The sequence continues at coordinate 2,695 of JAQVNO010000023.1, read as the reverse complement.
GAATTTAAAAGAGATTGAAGATGAAGGTGAAATTTATGATACTATAGAAGACATATGGCCTGATTACCCTTCTAAAGAAGACTTCTTCTTCCATGAGGACGAATATTAATAAACTCCTCAGAAATTGAAAAAAGGGAATAAATCAGCAAATTTATTCCCTTTTTTGTTTTCAATTCCGTTTATTGCTGCAGCAATATAATAGCATATACACTCAGTCCTTCCTCTCTGCCTATAAAACCCAATTCTTCCGAGGTTTTTGCCTTAATGCTTATATCTTCAATATCTATTTCTAACACTAAAGATATGATTTCTTTCATTTCAGGAATATAAGGAGATATTGCAGGATGTTCCAACAATATAGTCGTGTCGATATTATTAATTCTCCAACCCTTTTCTGTAATTAGTTGCTTCGTTTTTTTTAATAAAATTTTACTGTCAATATCTTTATACTCCATATCCTTGTCGGGAAAATGATAACCAATATCTCTCATATTGGCAGCCCCAAGCATAGCATCGCAAATAGCATGTAACAAAGCATCTGCATCTGAATGACCTTCACAACCCAAATGATAAGGCACATGCACACCACCAATTATCATTGGTCTTCCTTTTACAAGTTTATGTGTATCCTGACCAAAACCTACTCTTATTTTCATACTTTTATAGTGATTCTTTTGCTAAACCAATTGCGCCTATGTCGAATGATAAAGTAAAACGCAAGGTATTTTCCAGGGCATTTTTATTTTGATTCACGGGGATAATGTAGGAAGCATCCAAAGCAAAAACGCTGTATTTTATACCAACACCTGCAGTTAAATATTTACGGTCTCCCTTTGTTTGAGCTTCATTAAAATAACCTGCTCGGATATAGAGCAAGTCATTATAAGCATATTCCAGCCCAACATTGATGATAAACTCACTCATTTCTTCATTGAAACCACCGGGAGCATCGTACCATGAAGTGAAAATAGCTCCCACAACCGATGATTTATACGGATCTCTACCGGCTTCAATAATCGCATTTCCTTGTGGATCTCTTATAATAACACCAAAACTGTCCGTTGCATATCTAGGTGGAGTAGGCACTAATAGTTTATTTAAATCCAACGCAAAGGTAAAACTATTATATTTATCGATATACATGGTGTAAGCCGTGCCTATTCGAAAATTAGCCGGTAAAAAATCTCTTTCTAAGCTGCTTGAATAAGATATCTTGGCTCCGATGTTTGAAAAATTAAGCCCAAAACTTAGAATACTTTTATACAAGCGCTCCGCATTCAAGTTTTTCTTGTAAAACAACCCGATATCGGCAGCCCCCGACATGCCAGGTTTAATTCCTTCTGTTGTCGAAGAACTGCCTGCTCCGGGACCGATTAAATTGGAATAAATAAACCGTCCGGCTACCGACATAGAAAGCTCTTTGGTAAACTTACGGGAATAAGCAGCATCAATAGAAAATTCATGAGGGCTAACCATTACATTGTCTCCCAACGGATTACGCCCTTCATAATCCATAAGCTCCATATCTCCCATAGAAAAAAAACGCAAAGACATGGAGACAGCATCCATATCCGTAATTTTATAATACCCTGATAAATAAGCCAAATAAATATCGTTTAAACCCAAGCCGAACAACCAAGGACTGTAGGAAACAGAAATTCCTCCTATATTGGGAGAAAAAACATATTTTGCCGGATTCCAATGCTGCGCATTCAAATCGTTTAAAAGAGCAACCCCAACTTCACCCATGCCCCCTGTATGTGAATCGGGACCTATCATTAAAAATGGAACGGCTGTAGTAATTGCATTATTTGTTCTGCCTAACACTTCCTTATATTCTTGTGATTGTACATAAGGCATCAAACTACCCCAAAAGAGCAGGAATCCAATACACAAATATTTTATCCTTATTACTTTATTCGACATTATTATTAGTATTTCTTTTCAATTGTAGCATATTAACGCAAGTCAAAAATGATTATTGTACATACTTTGTATTTATTAAAATTAAAGTATAACAAGTTTTTCAATTTTTTCAGCAGTTTTATTATCGGCGGTTTTCACTTTAAGTTTGTAAATATACACCCCTTTAGCAAGTTTATCTCCAAAATCATCACGCCCGTTCCAAGGAATAGGGCCACAGCGTAATGCATTGCTAGAAGTAGTAAATTCTATGGTTTTAACTAATTTTCCTGACACAGTGAAAATCTGAATAATAGAATACAAGGTCGTATTTGGTTGATTATGTTCAAAGTAAAATTGTGTCTGAGTTGTGAAAGGATTGGGATAGTTTAATACATGATCCAATTGTAAGGATTCATCATTTACAACCGTAAAATCAATGCTTGCTTCCGCCATATTATTCAAGACATCCCATGCTCTTAAGGTAAGCTTATGGTGTCCGGGTTCCAAATCATTTAACAAATACATAATTTTACCCGAAGTATAGCTGTTTTCGTTGTATTCAAAAAAATCATTTAAAATGATACTATTATCTATTTTATCATCGAGAAATGCAACAATATCGTGACCGATACCGGTGCCTACGGTGTTAATTCCGTTTTCATCTTTAATAATAGCATATAATACCGGATTTTTGTTCGCTATTCCTCCACTGACAAAATTTTCATTATTTAAATACACTTTTATTTCAGGTCCCTGTTCATCTACTATGATAGTATCTTTTATTCCTCCT
>JAQVNO010000113.1 GCA_028703095.1 Bacteroidales bacterium | reverse complement strand
TGGCCTGCCGATGGATATTATGCTGAATTAGATGGCAATTGGACGGATGTAAGTGTTAACAATACCTCTCCCGGAAAAGAAAGAACCAACAATATCCCCGGTGATGGCAAATTCGACCAATCAACGTTTCCTACTTCTGTTGACTTACAAATGGGTAGAGTCGACATGCGCCATTTACCCCTCTATGCAAAAAGTGAAGTTACCTTATTGAAACAATACTTCGATAAGAATCACGCTTATAAAAACAAACATTTTACTACACTTAACAGAGGCCTCGTTAGAGATAATTTCACTTCCTATACCGAAGGTTTTGCCGCTTCTGCTTTTAATTCTTTTTATGCCATCTGCGACACACAAGTTTACAACATTGGTTATAATACCGTCTTGGCAGCCAACGATTACCAATGGGCTTATGGCTGTGGCGGAGGATCTTATACTAGCTGCAGCGGAGTAATTACCTCTGCTTTTTTAGCAAGCGACACTTTGCAAAATATATTTAATTTCCTTTTCGGAAGTTATTTCGGCGACTGGGACAATACCAACAGCTTACTACGCTCGGCATTAGCCAGCGGTTCACTCAGCATCGCTTGGTCAGGAAGACCCTATTGGTATGTACATCAAATGGCTTTAGGCTATCCTATCGGATATTGCGCCAAACGCAACATGAATAATGCCAACACCTATCTCCCTGGAGCTATGCCTCAAGGGGTTCATATGGCTTTGCTTGGCGACCCTACTCTCAGAGCACATTGCATCGCCCCACCCTCAAATGTAACTGCCTCATTTAAAGATAAAGAATGTGTTGTAAGCTGGAGCCCCTCACCCGATACTGTTGCAGGCTACTATATATTTAAACGTTTAAGCAGAGAAAATCCCTATATACTAATCAGCTCCGACATTATCTCCGATACTACTTTTAGCGACCGCTCCACTTCCGATTCGGGAACCTACCAATACTTGATACGCGCCATTATGCTTGAAATCACCCCTTCCGGAAGTTATTACAACTTGAGTTTAGGTAAATACGACACAGCGTATAATCACCAAGCTTTTGTTTCCATTGCCGAGAGCAATCACACTCAAAACGTTTGTCTCTATCCAAACCCTTCATCCAACCAACTTACTTTTGACAATGGGGAAAACATCATACAAGAAATTAAGATATATGATGTGCTCGGAAAAATAATAAAACACATCCTTGTCGATGAAACTAAGGTTACTATAAATATAAACGGATTACAAAAAGGCGTTTACTTTAGCGAAATAAAAACCGCAAAGACAACAGTAAGCAAAAAATTTATCAAAGAATAATCTTCCTCATTAATAGTTGCTTTTTTCAAAACAGAAAATAAGCATTTCTTCTATTTTTTTACATTACCTTTCAATGTCTTATCTGATTATTTATAAATATTTGCATTTTTTCAACAAAAAAACTAAAAAATGATATATATTTGCATTAATTTTTAAAATGAATCTAAGCCATGTAATAACCCTTAAAAACACTAAAACCCATGAAAATCATCAGAATACTCTTTATTTCACTTCTCTTTTTAAGCTATTGCCAAGAATCTTTTGCTTATGACTTTGCTGCCATCAACAATGGCGATACGATTTATTACAACATCACAAGCAATGTAAGTCCTAAATCAGTAGAAGTTACTTATAAAGGTGCTAATAGCTATAGCGGCAGCATCAGCATACCCTCACTGGTAACATACAACACAGTAAATTACCCGGTTACAAAAATCGGCAATCAAGCGTTTGCATTTTGCAGTGGACTTACCTCTGTATCCATTCCATTGTCTGTTATACAAATAGGCGATTCTGCATTTTGTTACTGCAGCAATCTCAGCAGTATCAACCTTCCCCAATCCATTACAGATATCGGTGATTCAGCATTCTTTCATTGCAGTGCCTTAACCGAAATTAGCATTCCTAAATTTGTAAAACTAATTGGTAATGCCGCTTTTCAACACAACGAAAATTTAACAACAGTGTATTTTAATGCCATTAACTGTTTTTTGGCAGGAAGTTATTCTTATCCTATATTTAGAGACTGTCCGCTTTTAACAAAGATACATTTTGACACCAATGTAACATGCATCCCTCATCTTCTTTGTTTTGAATGCAGTGCCTTGAGCGATACATTAATGTTACCTCATTCTGTAACTAAAATAGGATTCGCTTCCTTTTATGCTTGCTCTTCATTAACTACTGTTATTATTCCAAATGCAGTTGATAGTATCGGACAAGAAGCGTTTTTGGGATGTTTGTCGTTAACTTCCCTTTCCCTAGGTGAATCAGTTAGATACATTGGAACTAATGCTTTTGCCTCTTGTTTTGCTCTTAGCGTAATTGTTATCCCCAACTCTGTTCAAACAATGGGTGGTGGGGTCTTTGAATCATGTTATGGACTGATAAATGTTAGTTTACCTAATTCCATTAATAGAATTGAAAATAATTTATTCAGGGCCTGTTTCAATTTACCAACGATTACTATCCCTCCTTCCGTTACAAGTATAGGTTCTGAGGCCTTTTCCTACTGCCAAAATTTACAATCTATTACCATACCCGAACATGTAAGCCAGATAGGAAACTATGCTTTTGAAAGCGATACGTCATTAAAGGAAATAAAGGTAAAAGCACTTACACCTCCTCTTATCGACACCTCTGCTTTCAATAGAATTCCCCGAACAATTCCTGTATATGTCCCTTGTCAAACCGAAGATGCCTATCGAAGTGCGGACGGATGGAAGATAATGAGCAACATACAAGATTCTCTAATGATAACTCTTAGCCTTGCGGTAAATGACACTACAATGGGAAAGGTTTCATATGCGCCCTTTTCCTGCGAACAACCTTCTACTACCCTCACTGCAGTGCCTACATTAGGATTCCGTTTTGTGAGTTGGAACGATGGAAACACTGACAATCCCCGCCACATAACACTCACACAAGATACCTCTCTCACTGCCGAATTTGAATATAGTGATAATATCCTCGAAACTGACGGCAAGTTATCACTACAAATATATCCTAATCCTGCCCAAGATCATATCATTATCGAACAGCAGCAGCAAGATTTCATTGAAATCATACTCTATACTGCCCATGGTAAAAAAGTAAATCATATATCAACAACAAATACCCAAACAAAAATCCCGCTTGACAATCTATCTAATGGAATATATATCTTAAAAATAGTATCATCACACGAAAATATTGTAAAAAAAATACAACTTTTAAAGCAATAAAACTATAAATACTAAGTTTATTCTTCAAATAACTCTTTCACAAATCTAAAAACAAAAAAACATGAAACACGCAACATTAGCAATAATTTTGGCAGCACTGATTTTCACATGTACACACTGCCAGCAAAAAGAATATCCCAATTTTGATATTACCCTTCAATGTTATATGTATCAAGCTGCTTTTTTACAGGAAAGTATTTATGTTTCCATTTATGACAGGCAAAACAATTTAATCTGCAACTTAAAAACAGATAAGGAAGCAAAAATCAATGTATCTCTGAAAGCCAATGAACTATATTATCTGGATGCGTACGGATTGGATGAAAACGGCTATTATATTGAAGGATATACTCATTTTTATCTTAAACCCGACAAAACCTATGATATCATTAACATAAAAATGGATTATTCTGAAGAGTATTATTAATGCATTTTATTTATTAACAATTAAAAACTCATATCATGTCGAAATCACATGACGTAAAAAAAGACGTAAAAAAAGACGCTGCAAAAACACCTAAAGAAAAAAAAGAAGCTAAAAGAGAGAAAAAACAAAAGAAACAATTTTAGCATACAAGCGTAAAGTTTTTTTTGAAATACAATTATATTAGCAGTTTTTCAGCCTATGAAAGAGAAAAACAGTATATGTTTTTCTCTTTTTATTCTTTCTTTTCCTCTTTTAAATTCAAATTATACCAATCTATCTTCCTGGAATAGAACATTATCAAGCCCAAAATCACAAACAATCCTACACTTCCTATCAATAATGAGAAGTCTTGCAACTGTATAATCACAAAAATAAACGCATAAAGTATAAATAAGATAGCGGATATCAGCAAGGTCAGTTTGTTCGATTTCAAAATAGCTTTTAAATAACCCGCTATCAACAAAATGGTTGCCATTGCCGAGATGATAAAAGCAACGTTATAATTCAAATATTCCGAAATAGACAACAACAAAGTATAAAAAACCACCAATGCTATTCCTACCAATACATATTGAACCGGATGTATAAAGACTTTATTTAATACCTCGATAAAGAAAAACGTAATAAAAGTAAACGCAATAAAAAGAATGGCATAACGAATGGAACGATAGGATTTTTGATAACTGTCGACCGGCAACAACAAATCAATACCGAAACTGGAAGATTCAACAGAATAATTACTACCCGTCCACATTTGAGGATAATTTCTGTTTAGATGTAACACATTCCAACCGGCAACAAAGCCCGTGTCCGACACTTCGCGAGTATCGGGTAAAAAGGAACCGTTAAAACTCGGATTCGACCAAGAGGAAGCCATCCGTATATCCGTAACTTTGCCCACAGGGGTAAAATACAAAAGCTGACTACCTTTTAAATCAATCGATAAAGAAAATTCATAGAGCATACTGTCTTTCGAATCTAAATCTATATTGGCATTAATACCGCTGACAATGATATCATCAGAAACAACACCGGGATTAAAAGAATACATTTGATTATTCCACGATAAGTTGATTTGTTTTTCAATTCCTCGTAAATCACTTATTCCTAATGATAAATATGCTTTGTCGAATTGGATGTTTTCTTTGGCAATATCTAATTCACTCATATCAGAAAGATTGAATGTTCCTTTGATATGTAGTACCGAATTATAAACAACAATTTCATAAATTCCTCTGTATCTTGACTCCGGATTGATAATCCCATCTATGGATAATTCACTTGGCAAGATATGAATATTCTCTTTTATTAATACCAATTTTTCTACAGAATCTTTTTTTGAATATTCTTTTACATACTTATAGTAAGGAATGGATATATACGGTCCTGAAATAGTTTGATTCTCTCCCCACTTGGCACTCACCTCGGAAATGGCATCATTTTGCACATTTTCCCGTTCATGTATAAGTCCTTTAATCATCGTTGTCGGTATCAACAACAACAATACTATACTAATAATTATCAATAACTTGATGTAAATGTTGTTTTTTAAAGTATTCATTAGCTATATTTTTAAATTATTTTAATCGATACTGTGTATGAGAACCTGTATTTTTGTGACTGCAAAAATACTAAATAAAATTACAAGAATAAAAAAAACAATAAAAAAAATGCGATGATGTAATGATTTAGTTATCAGTTTTCAGTTTTTCAACGCATTGTTTCAACATTAATTCATAATTTTCACTCTTCACTTTTAAAAACTGTCAGCTATCAGTTTTTTTCTTGCCGAAGAAATAGGTAAAAGGAAAATTAGTGGATAAATGAAATATGTTTTTTTACGGACAACTTTATCGGAAATATTACCGTCTACTCATTAAAACCAAGTATCATGAAAAAAATAGCATGTATTTTAGCCATTGTATTATTAAGTATAAAATTCTCCACCTTATGGGCTTATGATTTTAGTGCCGTATCCAAGGGGCAAACACTGTATTATACTATAATCTCCGATACCATACCTTATACAGCGGAAGTTACCATAGAGAATAACATTGAAATGCTTTATACCGATTATCCGAATGACAGTGTATTTATTCCCGATTCGGTTGAATATAATAGGAAAATATATGCTGTCATAGGAATAGGTGATTATGCATTTAATAAATGTGATTCTATTACGGGAATTAGAATGGGGGAAAATATAAGGTATATCAATTATGGAGCCTTTTATGAATGTACGGCTTTGAAATTTATAAAAATACCGAAATTTGTTGAAAGCATTAATCACTTTGCTTATTGTAAATGTTCCAAAATTAAAGAAGTATATATTCCAAATAGTGTAAAATATATTGGATATTACGTTTTTACTTCATGTAGTTTATTGAATGCAATCAAGGTAGATGAAGAAAACAAGTATTATAAGTCGGTTGATGATATTTTATATAGTTATAATTTAGATACACTGAAAGCATGTCCTACGAATAAAATCGGACAGATTGAAATACACAATACTATTGTTGTAATTCAAGCCGGAGCATTTTATGAGTGCAATGGATTATGGGGATCTTTGACATTTCCAAGTTCACTAAGATATATTGAAGATAATGCTTTTTTTGAATGTCAAAGATTAAATTTTGTGTTAAATAATGGTTTAATAAGTATTGATATAGGGGCATTTTATAATTGTTATTTTTTCTCAGGAGTATTGCATATGCCAAATACAATCAACAATATTGGCGATGGCTCTTTTTCTGGCTGTCATGAAATAACTTCTTTAATTCTTTCCGATAGAATAACTTGTATCCCTAGTTTTGCATTTTCTTCATGTGATAAGTTGAAAAATGTTACTTTCGGTAAAAATATATTATTAATTGAAGATTTTGCATTTGAAGGATGTCGTACATTAAAAAGAATCGAAATACCCAATAGGGTAAAAAATATAGGTTCTATGTCTTTTTTAGACTGTTATGCATTGATGTCTGTTGTAATTGGGGATTCGGTAAAAAAAATCGGTTCGATGGCATTTGCATATTGTTCTAATTTAAAAAGAATTGTAATCGGAAAATCTGTTGAATTAATTGGAATTGATGCTTTTTCTTTTAATGACAGTTTGCAAGAGATATATTGCAAAGCTGTTA
>JAQVNO010000022.1 GCA_028703095.1 Bacteroidales bacterium | reverse complement strand
ATGTTTCAATTTCATTACAGCTAAATTCAGTTCAACAGTAGTTTCGGTACAGGATATTTTCATATTGTCATCTAATAATTCCGAAAGTAGTTCATTCCCTTTTTGTATCAAAGTTTTTTGATTATTGGTATCTTTTATTTCCGGTATAGCATGTAAGGTGCGCGATAGTTCTCTTAATTGTGTAAAAGTTTCAATAATGCTTATGGTTGTTTGTGTAGCCTTTTCACTTTTAAGAATGGTTGCTAACATATATAAGCCTTTTTCAGTAAAGGCTTTGGGCAATGATGAAGAATGCTTTAACCGGTCGATATTTTCGACCGGTTGCTTGTAATCGCTTGAAATATTGTTAAATAAGAGAATATTATTGCGTTTAATCTCTCTCCATTCTTTTGCCGTTAATTCAAAAACATATCCCTTTGGAAATTTATCGGGATTTTTTTTAACAGCTTCGTTTATTCGTTTGGTCTCTACGCCGTATAAGTATGCTACATGAGCATCTAACATGACTTGTTGATTCCTTATACTAATAATTTTCTCTTCCACTTTTTTTTGCGTTAAAACTTCTTTGTTCATAGTTAATTTGGTTTGATAATTAAAATGATATAATTTATTCCCATTCAATCGTTGCCGGGGGTTTAGAGCTGATATCATATACTACTCTATTGACACCTCGTACTTTATTAATTATTTCGTTGGATATTTTAGACAATAATTCATGGGGGAAATGTACCCAGTCGGCAGTCATTCCATCAACAGAAGTAACAGCTCGTAAGGCAACGCAATTTTCATACGTTCGTTCATCGCCCATCACGCCTACACTTCTAACAGGTAATAATACCGAAAGGGCTTGCCAACATTTATCATACCAAGCCGATTCTTTTAACATCTTTATAAAAATATCGTCTACTTCTTGTAAAATGCGAACTTTTTCTTCGCTTATTTCTCCAAGGATGCGAATACCTAAACCCGGACCCGGAAACGGATGACGATAGAGTAAATTTTTAGGTACTTGCAAGGTTTCGCCTACTAAACGAACTTCATCTTTGAATAAGAAACGCAAGGGTTCCACTATTTTTAAATGCATACGTTCGGGCAATCCTCCTACATTGTGATGCGATTTAATGGTTGCCGAAGGTCCTTTTACCGAAATAGATTCAATGACATCGGGATAAATGGTACCTTGAGCCAGCCATTTTACATCTTTCAATTTATGTGCCTCCTGATCAAAGATATCAATAAAAGTACTGCCAATAATTTTACGCTTTTGTTCCGGATCGCTGATGCCCTTAAGTTTTTGATAAAAAATATCTTTCGCATTTACCCCTATGATTTGTATGCCTATTTGTTTGCATGATTCCATGACGGTTTCAAATTCGTTTTTTCTCAATAATCCGGTATCAACAAAAATGCCGTATAAGTTTTTCCCTATGGCTTTATTTAGCAGATAAGCAGCTACAGTAGAGTCAACTCCACCGGAGAGTCCGAGTATGACTTTGTCATTTTGTAATTTCGCTTTTAAATCGCGAACGGTCATGTCGACAAAGCATTCGGAAGTCCATGATTGGTGGCATTGACAAATATTGACCACAAAATTGGTTAATAATTGCTTCCCTTGTTCGGAATGATGCACCTCTGGATGAAACTGTATACCGTAAATGGCTTCGTTTTGAATTTTAAAGCCTGCAAATTTTACATTTTCGGTACTACAACTTACTTCAAAATGAGAAGGTAATTCTGTAATAGTATCTCCATGCGACATCCACACTTGTGATTGAAGTTGAATATTTTTAAATAATAAATCTTTGGGATTAATATAGCTTAAATTAGCTCTTCCATATTCTCTGCTTGGAGAGGAGGTAACTTTTCCACCTTGATTATGTGCAAGAAATTGTGCTCCATAACAAATACCCAAAAGAGGTACTTTCTTTTTCCATTTTTCAATCAAGGGAATAGGGGCATTTTTATCATAAACAGAAAAGGGACTTCCCGATAAAATAATCCCTTTCACATTGTTTAAGATTTCTTCAACCGCATTATAGGGTTTAATTTCACAGTACACATTTATTTCTCTGATTTTACGAGCTATAAGTTGGGTGTATTGCGATCCGAAATCTAAAATTAAAATCATTTCATCCATACGAAAATTATGTGTTTATATTAATTCAAAACCTGTATAAACTTGTAGTGCTTTCGGAATATATATGTTTCCTTGTTCTGTTTGGTGATTTTCTAGTAAAGCGGCAACAATACGAGGCAAAGCCAAGGCGCTGCCGTTGAGGGTGTGTAATAATTGTGTTTTACCGTTTTCATTTTTATATCGTAATTTCAAGCGATTTGCTTGGAAGTTTTCGAAATTCGAAACTGAACTTACTTCGAGCCATTTTTGTTGCCCTTTAGCAAAGACTTCGAAATCATAAGTTAGAGCTGATGTAAAACTCATATCGCCACCACATAAACGAATAATACGGAAAGGTAATTCCAATTTTTGCAGCAGTGTAAGCACATAGGCTTTCATTTCGTCAAGAATAAGGTATGAGTTTTCAGGCGTAGTTATTTGAACAATTTCTACTTTATCAAATTGATGCAAACGATTCAGCCCGCGTACATCCTTCCCGTAAGAGCCGGCTTCACGACGGAAACAAGCTGAATAGGCACAATGTTTTACAGGAAGATCTTCGTTTTTCAGAATCATATTCCGATAGATATTTGTAAGAGGTACTTCCGCTGTTGGGATAAGATAAAGATTGTCTTTGCTTACATGATACATTTGTCCTTCTTTATCGGGTAATTGACCGGTAGCAAATGCCGAATCTTCGTTTACCATATAGGGGGGTTGGATTTCTATATAATTTGCTTCCAATGCATTATCAAGAAAGAAATTAATCAAGGCACGTTGTAATTTGGCTACTTTTCCTATATAGATGGGGAAACCGGCACCTGTTAATTTACTTCCGATTTCGAAATTGATTAATTTCTTTTTTTCGCATACTTCCCAATGAGGGAGAAAATATGAGGGGAGTGTTAAATCGCCTTCGGAATAAACAACCTCGTTATCTTCAGCGCTATACCCTTTGGGAACGCTGGAGTGTGGAATATTAGGAAGCAGCACTAATATTTCATTAATGGCATTTTCATTTGAACTAAAATTTTCTTCTATCGTTTTGGCTTCTACTTTTAGAACAGCGGTTCTATCTTTTAATAACTGAGCTTCTTCTTTTTTCCCTTCCTTGAATAAAATCCCGATTTCTTTGGCTATTTTATTCTGTTCGGCGAAATTATCATCGAGTTGTTTTTGTAAGCTACGACGGCTTTTGTCATAGTTAATAATCTGACTCACATATTCACTTGCCTGAAAGTTTTTAATGCGTAAGCGTTCAATAACAAAATCAGGGTTTTCTCTCAAAAATGCTAGCGATATCATACTGTTTTTAAATTTTCAACAAAAGTACTTATTTTTTAAAAAACTATTTAAATTTTCTATAAAAAATTACAAACACGTACAAAAACATTCATTCATTCTTTTAATAATAAAAGCTTTGTTTAAGCAATCTTTGTTTATTATTTAAAAAATTATTAAAATAAAAAAATAACTTATGTATTACAATAAGTTATTTTTGAATAGTAATTTAAAAACGTTTATAATAAATCGTCAATTTTTTTAATTAAATCAGGTTTGCGAATTACCCCCACATGTTTATCTACTAATTCACCGTTTTTGATAAACAACAGTGTAGGAATATTTTTAATACCGAAATGCATAGTTACATTGGGGTTGTTATCGATATTTACTTTTCCTATAATAGCTTTATTGTTATATTCTTGAGCTATTTCTTCGACGATAGGAGTTATCATTCTGCAAGGACCACACCATTCTGCCCAAAAATCAATTACTACAAGAGGATTTTTTTTGGTTATTTCTTCCCAGTTACTATCTAAAATTTCTAGTGCCATAATTTAATAAATAAAAAGTTAAATATTATTTTAATACAAGAATTGTTTCGCCAATAAAGTCGGTATCGGTAAATAATTGAGCGGTATAGGTGCCCGGAACAGCAGAATCACCTTCTCTTAATTTCCAAACCATAGTAATTTGTTTTGCCTTGTTTTCATAGTTAATGCTTGTTTTAATAGTGTATTGTAATTTTTTATCATTATTGGTAAAGCTATACGCATCGCCCGAACCAAGAGCAAGAACTCTTCCGTCCGGAAGCGAAATCCGGCAATATAAATTGATTTCTTCAGCGGGAATAAGTTTATTCTCGCTTAAGGTAAAGCTTATTTTAAACAGATCCAAACGTCTGGCTCTATCGGTCTCTACTTCTTTTTTTCCACTCAAGCGTAGCGACATTCCTTTTATGGAGATATTATACGCTTGTAATTTTGAAGCGGTACTTACTTTGTCGCTTAACTCTTCTTTTTCTTTTACCAATACTTCTTTTTCTTGTGACAGTTTTATATTTTCAGTTTTGACTTCTGTATTTTCGAGCATTAATTTTTCATTGACGATATATAAAGAATCCAATAAGTGCACATATTCTTTCCCTTGATTTTGGAGTAATTCCAATTTTTTCTTTATCCGACGATAATCCGCTTGGGAACTTATGAGTTTTTTAATCTCGTTAGCTTGTTCTAAAATAGCACTGTCTTTTTCAGACAATTGTGCATTTAAATCACCATATTCGCTTTTTATAATTTCATACTCTCGTAAAATAGAATCCAACTCTTCTTGCAGTTCAATTTGTTGCTCCATAGAATTTTCTTTTTCAACAACTATCTGACGAACATTAAGTAAAGAAAAAAGCAATAAAATTGCCAATATGATAGAAATAATGATAAAAATTACTGTTAATTTTTTAAATTTCTTTACTTCTTTGATTAAAATTTCTTCTTGTTCCATGATGATTATAAATAATAAATTTAGGTTACAAATATAAAAAAATATTAGCTATCTTTGAATAAAATTTTAAAAAACATTCTAATAAATAAAACATCAAATAATCAAATTGTTAAAACCATGAAAACTTTTATTAATGATTTTATAACCCTTTTTTATCCCAAATATTGTTACATTTGCGGGAATAGTTTAGTGAAAAATGAAGAATGTGTATGCTCACAGTGTTTGATTAGCTTACCAAAAACAAACTTTCATTTACACGATAACAATCCATTGGTATATTTGTTTGCCGGTAAAGTGCAAGTTAGTGCCGTTACAGCGTATTTTTATTTTAAAAAAGGAAATACAATTCAAACATTAATTCACCAATTAAAATACAAAGGACAGCAGGACATAGGCTTATATTTTGGTTTTTTATTGGGGTCGGATTTAACTCAAAATAAAATATACGAAAGTATCGACATTATTATTCCGATTCCCTTACATCCGAATAAGAAGAAGAAAAGAGGATATAATCAAAGTGAAATAATAGGAAGAGGAATTGCTAAAGCGATGAATAAAGCTCTTGATATCACTAGCTTGGTTCGAACAGTAGAAACAGATACACAAACAAAAAAAACACAATATAATCGCTGGGAAAACACCAGTGAGGTATTTAAAGTAGTATATCCATCGGCACTCGAAGGGAAACATGTGTTGTTAGTTGATGATGTTATTACAACAGGTTCTACCTTAGAAGCAGCTGTCCAAAGCATTTTAAGTATAAAAAATACAAAAGTCAGCGTTGCTTGTTTGGCATGTGCTGTTTTATAATTATTTTTTATCTTTTTGTCTTTCTTTTGTATTTTATGAAGGAGTATAGATAAAAAATGTACTTTTGCAACTAATAAAAGTCTATAGGTAAATAAAACATGTTTTTATGAAACAATATATTGATTTACTGAGTCATATTTTAGACAAGGGAAATTATAAAGAAGACCGTACAGGCACCGGCATATACAGTGTTTTTGGGTATCAAACTTTTTTTAATCTCGATGAAGGGTTTCCATTGGTAACCACTAAAAAATTACACTTAAAATCTATTATTTATGAATTACTGTGGTTTATTCAAGGCGATACAAACATTAACTATCTAAAAGAGAATGGCGTTAGTATATGGGATGAATGGGCTGATGAAGAAGGAAATTTAGGACCTATTTACGGGCACCAATGGAGATCATGGAAAAATAATCAAGGCGTTATCATAGATCAATTAAAAAATGTAATTGAACAGATAAAAACAAATCCTAATTCTCGTCGGCTATTAGTTTCTTCATGGAATGTGGGCGACTTAGAGGCGATGCGATTGCCACCTTGTCATATTTTATACCAATTTTATGTCTGTAATGGCGAACTTTCTTGTCAATTGTATCAACGAAGTGCCGATGCATTTTTGGGAGTCCCTTTCAATATTGCTTCTTATTCTTTATTGACAATGATGATAGCTCAAGTTTGCGGACTCAAGGCAAAACAATTTGTTCATACTTTCGGAGATTTACATTTATATGCCAATCATATAGAGCAAGCGAAATTACAAATACAACGCAAGCCGTATTCCCTTCCACAAATGGAAATTAATCTGGCAGTTACTTCTATATTTGATTTTCAGTATTCGGATTTTACACTTAAGAACTACGAATCACATCCGCATATAAAAGCAAAAGTTGCTATTTAAATTTTTTTAGAAAAATCATTAAACATAAAAATATTTTTAATACTTTTACAAATCTTAATTTTAACCATAAAAATTATTTGTCATGAAAAACATTATTGTAGGGATAGATTTTTCAGCCGGATCCATCAATGCGATGAAACATGCTGTTTCTTTAGCTGTTAACTTAAAAGCAAAATTAACACTTCTTTACAGCTTAACACCGGATGCGAAAATCATTGAAGAAACAAGTGTAACGCTTAAATCAAATATTTTGGCTGTTGCAGAAAAAAAATTAATAGAATTAGCAGAATATTGTGAAAAACATACTTACCATACAAAAGTGAAATACAAAATTCGCATCGGGAAAGCCGCTCGCGAAATGAGTAAGGAAGTTAAAGAACAAGGAGATGCCATTGTTGTGATAGGCACCCACGGCTGTAGCGGTTTTGAAGAATATTTTATCGGAAGTACTGCCATGAAAATGATTAGCATTTGCGACTGCCCTGTTTTAACCATACGCGATACTGTAAATGTGCACCGTAATTTAACAGATATGGTTGTTATCATTGATTCATCGAGGGAAACATTACAAAAAGTGAAAATGGCAGCTGTTTTAGCTAAAGCTTTTCAAGCAAAAGTACATTTGGTAGGATTGTATACCACAAAATACAGGGATTTACGAGTACTTGTAGATGCCTATTTGAATAAAGCGGAGGTTTATTTAACAAAAAAAGATATTCGCTTAAATACCATGATAGTAGAAAGCGATAAAGACCCTTACCAAGTCATTAAAATTGCCGAAGATATGAAAGCCAATCTGATTATTGCCATGAAAGAAACCGATTTATATGGAGACGATGGCTTTACCTTAACTTCCTTTAGTGAAAAATTGGTGAACCGTTCTTCAGTGCCGGTATTGACAATTAATGTAGATAGAAGCATATACGAAACAACTTAATATAATAAATAAAACATAGAAAGAAGGATAAAATCATATGAGTAGAATAATACATATAGCAGGAAGACAAATTTTAGATTCGAGAGGGAATCCCACAATAGAAGTAGATGTATATACCGAAGCAGGGGCTTTGGGAAGAGCAGCCGTCCCTTCCGGTGCGTCAACAGGGGTGCACGAGGCAGTAGAATTACGCGATAATGACGAGAAATTCTATCAGGGAAAAAGTGTATTAAAAGCTATTCAAAATGTACAAAAGATTATTTTAGAAGAATTAAAAGGCTATCCCGTCGATAGACAGGATGTGATTGATGCCCGTTTGATTGAATTGGATGCTACCGAAAATAAAAGCAATTTAGGCGCAAATGCCATGCTCGCCGTATCGCTTGCTTGTGCCAAAGCCGCCGCTATGGAAGTAGGACAAGAGTTATACAGATACATTGGCGGTGTAAACGCCAACACCCTTCCTATTCCTATGATGAATGTATTAAATGGCGGGAAACATTCCGATAATTCAATCGACTTTCAAGAATTTATGATTGTTCCTTACGGTTGCACTACTTTCAGCGAAGCTCTGCACATGGGAACTAACGTTTTCCATACCTTGAAGTCTATTCTGTCAAAGAAAAAATATTCTACCAATGTAGGCGATGAAGGTGGCTTTGCTCCTAATTTAAAATCAAACGAAGAAGCCATGCATTTGCTTGTTGAAGCCATTGAAAAAGCAGGCTATAAACCCGGCGAACAAATTGCTATTGCTTTAGACCCCGCTGCTTCCGAGTTTTATGATGAAAAAGAAAAAGTATATCATTTTCATAAATCAAGCGGAGAAAAACTAAGCTCCTCTCAAATGGTTGATTTTTGGGCCGATTGGTGTAAACGATTTCCTATTGTTTCCATTGAAGACGGAATGGCTGAAGACGATTGGGATGGATGGAAATTAATGACCGATAAACTCGGCAACGACATTCAACTGGTAGGCGATGATTTGTTTGTAACCAATGTACAACGCTTGCAAATGGGCATAGAAAAAGAAATTGCCAATTCCATATTAATAAAAGTAAACCAAATCGGCACCTTGACCGAAACCATACAAGCCATTACAACCGCTTATTTGAATGGCTATACCGCTGTCATTAGTCATCGTTCGGGCGAAACCGAAGATACCACCATTGCCGATTTGGCAGTGGCTTTTAATACCGGCTTGATTAAAACCGGCTCAACAAGCAGAACCGACAGAATTTGTAAATATAATCAACTGCTGCGTATTGAAGAAAGCCTAGGTAATTCGGCAAGATTTTTAGGCAGGAATTTTATCTACGCTAAATAATCTATTGGTCTTTAAATCACTTACATCCTCCCTTTGAGGATGTTTTTTTATAGTATAAAACGTAAGGTAGCTTAGTATGAAAAAAGTTGTAACCATGTCAATCTGTGCACTGTTTGGATTTGGAAGTAAAAAAAACATTGAAATGCCCGTAGCAAAAAGTTTTTACGAACTAAAAGCCATAAGCTTGCAAGGCAAAGAAATTTCTATGGAGACCTATAAAGGCAAAGTCGTATTAATTGTAAATACCGCCAGCAAATGTGGATTTACCCCTCAATATGCCGGCTTGGAAGAATTGCATAAGAAATACAAAGACCAGGGATTGGTTGTATTAGGCTTTCCGTGCAACCAATTTTTAAAACAAGAACCCGGAACTGCCTCAGACATTCAGGAATTTTGTCAGATTAACTACGGCGTAAATTTTCAAATGTTCGATAAAATTGATGTAAACGGTGCCAATACCCATCCGATCTACCGCTATCTTAAAAACGCTTTGCCCGGTAAAATAACATGGAATTTCAATAAATTCTTGTTGGATAAAAACGGTATACCCGTAAAACGATATCCTTCGCAAACGGTTCCTAAAGACTTGGAAAAAGACATTGAGGATTTGTTAAATAAATAGGGAAAAAGCCTTTTTTTGGCAGTAACTATCGCTACGCAATTATCCATTTTTTTAGGTCTGTAACTCCTTAATAATGAAGCCTCTCACAAAAGCTAAATTTATTGACGCAATAAATTAATTTATTGACGCAATAATTTCGTTTATTGACGCAATAATTTTCAGTATTGACGCAATAATTTTTCATGGGGTTGAGGTAGGCTTGTTTATTTCTAATTTTTTAATTTTTATTTCTTATCAATTTTCATTTATTTAGTAATTTTGCAAAACAATTAAAACAATTTTCTACTTTTTTTATTAGAAAGAATTAACACTTAAAATCATATTATTTACCAAAAAACAAATACATGAAAAAAATTATATTCTCTTTATTATTAGTAGCAAGTCTACATGCAGGAGTAGCACAACCTGATTATATGGTTACAACGGGCATAGGCTACAATGCGTCTTTCATGAATACAAAAGTGTTTGATTCAATTGTTGATTATTACAATGTAAATAGACCTTGGCTAACCAAAGAGCTTAATCATCTCAAATACATGCATGGATTCGCATGGAATGGCTCAGCAACGCTGAGTGTTTTTTTGATAGATTTAAACTTTCTCGGCAGATCCACTGTCCTCAGTTCGCGGGGAGAACAAGATGGCGAAATGTATCAACGCGATATCAAAGTGCAAAACGGCTCTTTCGGGATAGGACTCGGATTGAACATTATCCAAGTCCCTCCTTTTACCTTCGGCTTGGGTTTTGATGCCGAATTTGGAGCGATACAATTTAAAAAACGCATGTATCCTGTCAATGCTATCGAAAAAACGGATTATGAAGATATTCATCATATTCTTACTTCCGGAGGAAATGTGTGGATACAATGTATGTTGTATGCCCCTGTTTTCGATGATGAAGATAATGGACTTGGTATAGCCATAAGACCCTATTACCGTTTTGATTTTTTACCCTATAACTTCGAATGGGTTGATGAAAATATTAATGCGATACCCTACCCCAATACTAAAAATGGTAATCTTAATCATTTTGGAGTTGAAGTAGTCCTTAATGTTGTTTTTTCGGAATAAAACGAAAGCCTTTGTTTCTTTCTAAAACCGAAATCACTGGCATGTAAGGTGAGGGGTTTAGGCTATCAAAGACATCGCTATTAAAGTAATAACCAAGAACCGAACAAAGCGGCCTATCAGCATAAACAAAGCAACCAAGAGCGGGTTTACTTTAAAAAACCCCAGCGAAATAGCAATCAGATCACCGATAAAAGGCAGCCACGCTAAAAAGGCAGCAAAAATACCGTACTTTTTTATTTTTACATGAAAGTTTTCGATTTTACGTTTATCAACTTTCATGAATTTTTCCAACCATTCCCATTTGCCTATATACCCTAATCCATAGGAAGTAAGACCTCCCAGAAAATTACCGGCAGTGGCAATCAACAAGCAAGCATAGGGATTAAATTTCAAAAGGATAAGCGTTGTTAATATCACATCTGAGCTTAAAGGTACAATAGTAGATGCTAAAAAGGAAGATAAAAACAATCCCCAATATCCAAGATGTATAAATGTATCCATAGAAAGTGTGTTCCAATAATTGCTACGCTCAATACCTTAATTTGCTTGTTTTTGTATTTTGTAAGGGTTAGACTTTCTTTTTAAGTTGACATAAACGTTCCATGGCTGTTTCCAAGGTTTTACGTGGGCAAGCGACATTCATACGCATAAACCCTTCGCCAACACTGCCAAATTCATTGCCATTGTTTAAGCCTAATTTTAATTCGTTTACAAACAAATATTGTAAATCGGTTGCGGAGCTTGAAATCTTACGACAATCCAACCATAGTAAATACGTTGCTTGAGGTTGAATGACATTAATCTCAGGAATATTTTTTTGGCAAAAATCTATTACATACTCGATATTTTCCTGTAGATATTTCCACAACGCTTGATACCATTTTTCGCCTTGACAATAGGCTGCTTCGGTAGCAATCCCTCCAAAGAGGTTGCCAAAACCAATGTGTAATCCGTTGACAGTTTGTTGATATTGTTCGCGTAAGTCTTTATCGGGAATAACAATCAGAGAGGTGGACATGCCTGCCAAATTGAAGGTTTTACTGGGAGAAAAACAGGCAATGACTTTGTCTGTTAAAGAAAGCAAACTGCAATGTTTAAAGGGTTTAACAATTAAATCGCTGTGAATTTCATCGGAAATAAGGGTGATATGATATGTATCACAGATATGCATTAATTTTTCAAGTTCATCTTTTTCCCAGCATCGGCCCACAGGATTGTGTGGATTGCACAGGATCATCATTTTGGTTTTGGTATCGATGATACGTTCCAAATCCTCATAATCCATAGTATAACGATTCTCATCAAAGTGTAAGCAATTTTCAACCAAGAGCCTGTCATGATCTTCAACGGCATTAAAAAAAGGAGGATACACCGGCGGTTGAATAATAATTTTGTCTTTCGGACGGGTATACGTCAGTACGGACATATTTAAAGCCGGAACTACTCCCGGTGAAAAGCAAATCCATTCACGTTCTATGCGTAATCCGTGACGTTTATACATCCAATGAATAAAATTATCGTAATAGGTATCGCTAAAAAACGAATACCCGTATACCGGATGTTCGGCACGTTTTTTTACGGCATCTATAATAAAATCCGGAATAGCAATATCCATATCGGCAATCCACATGGGCAGGATATCGGAATCACCGAAAACTTGTTGTCGAAAATCGTATTTAATACAATTCGTATGGCTTCTTTCTATTTGTGAATTAAAATTATAGCACATAAAATCAATAGTTTATTTTCATCTTTTCAAACAAAGAGGTATTGTTTATGATTTCATAGGCCTTTAAGTATGTTTGATCATCTTCGAGCCAAATTTTAGTAGATTTATTTGCGTCGTAGAGGTTGCGAGCTATGAGTGTTTTGATTTGCTTTTTAATATATTTCTCTGTATCGAATTCTTGCTGTCGTTTGTTATAAGCTGCCATTTCGGTTGAAATGTATGTATCAAGCATTTTTTGAAGTTGTTCGTGGTTTTTAGTGTCTTCGGGAACCGGATAGATTTTGTTTAAAGTATCCGCATAGGTTTTGTTGAAATTGCTTAGAATACTACTGAAATCGAACAAAAAAGTATCTTTCACATCTTCGGAAGCAGCAAAACGATAAAATTCTTTTAAAATACTGTCACTCACCATAAATTGTGCATTATAACTGTCAAAATCACGGTATTTGCTCAGCAAAGCTTGTTTTTCTTGTTCTAAATAATTCATCACATATTGGTTAAAAATATTATGCCGGAACAATTGCCAATAAAAGTCGCTAACTTTAATGGTATCCATGGGGATAAAAACATCGGGCATAATACCACCTCCACCATAAACTACTCTTTTATTATCGGTATAATATCTAAGAGAATCGGGGAAATGTATACTATCTTCGTGGGTTAATTCACCGGCATTGTATCTTTTAATCAGCTCTCTGTTATAATCTTCAATGCCTTCATAAGGTTTTTGAATGCATCTGCCACTCGGAATATAATAGCGAGAAGTTGTTAAACGGATAATTGAACTATCGGGCAACATGGTAGGTGTTTGTACCAAGCCTTTTCCAAAGGAACGTCTACCGACAATGATGCCACGGTCCCAGTCTTGAACGGCACCTGAAACTATTTCGGAGGCTGATGCCGAATATTCATCAATCATAATGACCAATTTTCCTGTTTCAAATTCTCCTTTTAATTTTGTATTATAATTTATTTTATTGTAAGTTTGATTGTTTTGGGTATAGACTACCAATTTCTGATCGGCGATAAACTCATCGACTATATCAATTGCTGCACTCAGAAAACCACCGGTGTTTCCCCTCAGGTCGAAGATCAAATGCTGCATGCCTTGAGCTTTTAACTCACGCACAGCATTTTCAAATTCTTCTTTGGTTGTTTGTGAAAAACGTTCTAACTTGATATAGCCTGTTTTTTTATCTACCATAAAATAGGCTTCTATGCAATTGATGGGTATTTTATCGCGAATAATTGTGAATATCAGCGGATTTGATTCTTTCCCCCTTTTAATATGTACTTTTACTTTAGTGCCTTTAGCTCCTCTTAATTTGGTATAAACCCATGCATTGGTACATATCTCGCCTACCGCACTTGAATCATCAATTTTAATAATTTTATCTCCGGCAATAATACCTACACTTTCTGAAGGACCCCCTTTGATGGGTTGAACGACAACGATGGTATCTTTCATAATTTGGAATTGAACGCCTATTCCTTCAAAATTACCTTGTAAAGGTTCGTTCGTTCGTGTAACTTCTTGTTTTGGAATATAGATCGAATGAGGGTCTAATTCTTTTAACATTTCAACCGTTCCTTTTTCAACAATTTTGTTAAAATTAACACTGTCAACATAAAAATATTTTAAAAATTGAAGAAATCGTGTCATTTTCTGTTGATTTAACAAAAAATCATCCGTTTGTTGTGCAAAAGAAGAATTGCTGGTGTTTATTAAAAAACAACATAAACTAACAAGAAGTAGTTTACATTTCTTGGCGTTAAACATAATATAATATTTAGATATTCAATTAAATAATTATTTTTTCGTACAATTTTTTTTGTTTGCAAAGATATATTAAAATGTGAAAGAAGCATAACATTTATTTAATTCTTTTCTTTCAAAAGAAGGGAAGAGGAGAATAAGTCTTTGTCTTTCAATTTTTATTTCAGAATGAAACACCTCATTCAACATTTAAAAATGAGAATAGCATATGATGAAGCTAATGATTATTTATCCTTTAAACTTTCCGCACCGCTCACCATTTCAATCAATGCATTGGTTATAGAAGCTTGTCGGAGTTTGTTATATGTAAGATTTAATTCCTTGATAAGATCATTTGCATTTTCGGTGGCTTTATGCATAGCCGTCATTCTGGCACCGTGTTCTGATGCTAACGATTCCAATACACATTGATACAATTTCATTTTAATCAGAGCTGGAATTAATTGTTGGTATAGAATTTCTTTAGGAGGCTCAAAAATAAAATCAATAGGAGAACAGTCTTCAGGCTCACCATCAAATGAAATAGGCAAATAGGAAGTATTGACAATCGTTTGACAGCTCGCATTTTTAAATTTACTATAAATAATTTCTACTTTATCAATTTTTTTATTGATAAATAAATCCATTAAATCAACAGCAATTGCGCTTACTGCTTCAAAAGTACAAGTATTGACAATATCATTATAAACACCTAGGCAAGGATAACGTTTTTTCCTCACATAATCGCTTGCTTTTTTTCCTATACAAATAAATTGAACCTTGTTTTGTTGAAGTTGATGTTTATAAGTCGATGCCAACAAATTTTCACAATGTTTTAGAATGGCATTGTTAAAGCTTCCGCATAACCCTTTATTAGAAGTAATAAGAATAATAACAATATTTTCCTGATTTCTGATTTCTTCTAAAGGGTTTACGTTTTCTTCCGTTTTCAAAGAAACCAAATGACATAATATGTTAGAAAGATTGGTTGAATACGGTCTGAAATTAAGAATACTTGTTTGTGCACGTCTCAATTTAGCAGCAGAAACCATTTTCATGGCGCTGGTTATCTTTTGCGTTGAGCGGACACTGATAATTCTGGTTCTGATTTCTTTTAAACTCGCCATATGATTTATTCGTATTTTTTAGCTATTATAGTACAAACGTCATGAAGTACTTTTGATATAGCATCATCAATATTTCCATCTTTGAGTTGTTGTAAAGTGTCGGCATGATTATTATTTAAAGCAAGTAAATATTCTGCTTCAAAATCAGCCACTCTATTAACAGGTATTTTTTGCAATAATCCTTTGGTTCCGCAATAAATAATTGCTATTTGATTTTCTACTTTACAAGGGGAATATTGGGGTTGTTTTAATATTTCCACATTACGAGCACCTTTATCCAATACTGCTTGTGTAGCAGGGTCTACTTCAGAACCGAATTTTGCGAATGCTTGTAACTCCGTATATTGCGCTTGGTCAAGTTTTAATGTACCTGCAATTTTTTTCATGGCTTTTATTTGTGCATTACCACCAACACGGGAAACAGATATCCCGACATTGATAGCAGGACGTATCCCGGCATTAAATAAATTTGTTTCCAAAAATATTTGTCCATCTGTAATGGAAATCACATTCGTAGGTATGTAAGCAGAAACGTCGCCGGCTTGTGTTTCAATAATAGGAAGTGCCGTTAAAGAACCGCCTCCTTTAAGGATGGGACGCAAGCATTCGGGAACATCATTCATCTTTTGTGCGATTTCATCCGATTCGATAATTTTTGCAGCTCTTTCAAGTAAACGGGAATGTAAATAGAAAATATCTCCCGGATAAGCTTCTCTTCCCGAGGGACGACGAAGCAATAAGGATACTTCACGATAAGCAACGGCTTGTTTGGAGAGGTCATCGTAAATAATTAAAGCATGGCGGCCCGTATCACGGAAATATTCGCCAATGGAAGTGCCGGCATAGGGAGCATAGAACTGCATTGCCGCGGGATCGGAAGCGGTAGCCGCTACAATCACGGTATAAGGCATAGCTCCGTGATCTGTTAAGGTCTTAACAATATTAGCAATGGTAGAACCTTTTTGACCGACAGCAACATAAATGCAATATACCGGATCGCCTTTATCAAAAAATTCTTTTTGATTGATAATAGTATCAATAGCAATTGCGGTTTTCCCGATTTGACGGTCACCAATAATTAATTCTCTTTGTCCTCTTCCAATAGGTATCATCGCATCGATAGCTTTGATACCGGTTTGCAAAGGTCTTTTTACCGGTTGTCTGAAAATAACGCCCGGGGCTTTTCGCTCGATGGGAAGATCATAGGTTTTCCCTTCTATAGGACCTTTTCCATCTATGGGTTCACCCAAAGTATTGATAACTCTTCCAAAAATTCCTTCCCCTACTTTTATTGAAGCAATGCGTTTGGTTCGTTTACATATATCTCCTTCATTTAACTGTTTACATTCTCCAAGAAGAACAATACCAACGTTATCGTCTTCCAAATTAAGCACAATACCGTAGATATCGTCCTTTTCAAAATAAATTAATTCACCTGCCTGTGCGTTCGAAAGTCCATATACACGAGCAATGCCATCGCCTACTTCTAAAATAATACCGGTTTCTTCTAATTCAACACTATGGTTAAAATTAGCTAATTCTTGTCTTAATATTGCGGAAATTTCCGAAGGTTTTATTTCTGCCATTTCTTATTATTTTTATTTTATCTAGATTAAAAATTGGATTGGTAGCTTTTATCCATTAGTTCTTGTTTTAACAGCTCTATTTGTTTTTTAATGCTTGCATCTACGTAATAATCATCAAATTTGAAAGCTAAGCCTCCAATTAATTTGGGCTTGATGTGTTCAATGATTTCTGTTTCTCCATTTGTAAACGCTTTTACCTTGTTTCTTATATCGTTAATAGTCTCTTTATCTAAAGTACAGGGACTGAAAATATCGAGAGTAATAATATTTTTAAAGCATTTATATAATTTTACATATTCTTCACAAATAAGCGTAATTTGTACTTCCCTGCGTTTATGAAGTATAAGTGTCAGGTATCGTAAGGAAATATCGGATATTCTTGATTTAAAAATAGCATTGATGATATTTATTTTTTTATCCATACGAACGGCAGCACAATTAATGGTTAATCGTAAGTCTTTATAACTATGAAAGATATTATTAATTAACAATATGTCTTCGCTGACTTTTTCGATTTCATTGATTTCTTCGGCAAAATCAAAAAGAGCTTTTGCATACCGACCGGCAAGTTTTGTTCTTTTCATAAGCAAATTAGTTCAATTTAATATCATCGAGTAATTTATGGACATACTGTGTATTGGCTTGTTTGTCTTTTAATTCATTAACAATGATTTTTTCAGCTATCTCAATCGAGAAATCGGCAATTATATTTTTAATTTCTGCGATAGCTTTCATTTTTTCATAATGAATAGTTTCTTTAGCACTTACAATGATACGTTCTGCTTCTTCATTTGCTTTTTCTTTAGCTATATCATACATATTTTGGCTTACTTTACGTGCTTCCGTCAAGATAGCATCTCTTTCATTTTTAGCCTCTTTCAATAATATTTCATTGTCGGCTTTTAAGAGTTCCATTTCCTCGCGGGTTTTATTTGCCTCTTCTAAAGCCTGCATAATATTATCTTCACGTTTTTTGAGCATATTCACTATAGGTTTCCATGCAAATTTGCTCAAAATAAAAACCAATATTAAGAATGATAATGTCATCCAAAATATTAAACCGATTCAGGGTAATACAAGTTCCATATTCTTTTATTTTAACTATAATATTTCATTTAAAAACTTATAAGCAACATATAAGAATGTTGCTTATAAGTGCAATTTATTAACGAAATTGTGAATGTCCTTATTGAAGAACTATCAACATACAAACAACAATAGCAAAAAATGCAACCCCCTCAATAAGAGCGGCTGAAATAATCATATTTGTACGAATATCACCACCTACTTCCGGTTGACGAGCCAATGATTCTAAGGCACTTTTACCGATATTTCCAATGCCTATTCCTGCTGCTATTGCGGCAATTCCTGCTCCTATTCCTGCTCCCATTTTACCTAATTCTGTTGCTACTTCTAATAAAATTGATAATATTGACATTTTTTTATTTTTTAATGTTTATAAATATAAATTATTTTCTTTTAATGTGTTTTGGCTACGTCATGTTCTTCATGATGATGCTCTTCGATGGCCATCCCTATATAAATAGAGGAAAGCAAAGTAAAGACATAGGCTTGAATAAAGGCAACCAATAATTCCAAGAGACCCATAAAAACATATAAGAGTACGGAAGCTACCGATACTCCATATCCCGCTATAATATTGCCTTCACCTAAAATAAAAATTAAACTGATAAATCCCAATGCGATGATATGTCCTGCTGTAATGTTTGCAAACAAACGTATCATCAAAACAATAGGTTTTGTGAATACCCCTACCAATTCTACGATAGGCATAATCGGAAGCGGAATTTTTAACCACCAAGGAATGCCCGGTGCATTAATAATATGTTTCCAATAATCTCTGTTACCACTAACATTTGTGATAACAAAGGTACACATTGCCAAAACGAATGTTACTGCTATATTTCCGGTTAAGTTAGCACCTCCTGGAAAAAATGGAATTAAACCGAAAAGATTATTGAATAAAATGAAGAAAAATAGAGTGAGTAAAAACGGTAAATATTTTTCATATTTAGGTCCTATAGATGGCTTAATGATATCATCACGGACAAATAATAAAATCGGTTCAATCACGCGTGCCACTCCTTTGGGAGCTGCACACCCATGTTTTTTATAATTTTTTGCTGCTAACAGTAATATCCACATCAATAAAATAATACTGATAAAAAGTGATAAAACATTCTTAGTAATAGATAAATCAATAATTGAAGTTTTTTTATCTATAATTCCGTTATCGTCTACTTTGACTATTTTGCCTTTGTTGGGTCCTTTATCGTGGCAAATGGCAAATCCTTTGTATGCTTGGTATCCGTGATGAAATTTACCTGAGCTGAAAACATATAATTTCCCATCATTAATTAATAATACAGGTAGCGGAATAGCAATATGTTTTTCACCTATGGTCATAATATGCCATTCGTAAGCATCCACAACATGTTCGATAATGGTTGAACCTGCATCAAAAGCTTTTTTTTCAGGATTAGCGTCCGAAGAAGCTCCCGCTTTTGGAAGCATAAGTAGTAAAATGTTTACAAAAAGTAAAATTTTCAATTTTAGATAATAACCATTTATACAATTACTTAATCGCATGATTTCTTATATATATAACAGCGTTAAAAAAAAAACTAAAGTAATAAATTTTTAAACATCTATTTTAAAATAATCAATAATTTTCATATAAATTATTAATTTATTGTATTATAGCAAATAAAGCTTTTTAATGCATTTATTTGGTTGTATTTTTATACAGTGAGATTGTAATGGTATTGACAACAATTGCAAAAATACTTAATCCTATAAAATATCCTTTCAAATCATAAAAAGTAGTGCCTTTTAAAACAATATATTTGAGTATTTCCATAAAATGTGCTATGGGATTAATGATGTTTATTGTTTGTCCCCATTTAGGCATGCTGTCGATCGGAGTAAATAGACCGCTTAATAAAATAAAAATGATGAATAAAAACATAATAATGTAGGTAGCTTGTACTTGATTCGTAGAGAAAATAGACACAATAAAACCTAATCCCAGCATACCAAACAAGAAAATTGCCGTAAATATTAATAATAATATAATGGAACCTTGTATGGCAATATTGAATAATAAATACATAATTATCAATCCAATACCAAATTCAATCATTCCAATAATCCAGAAAGGGATTAATTTACCAATAAAAAATTGCCACTTTGAAATAGGAGTTACGTTCATTTGTTCGATAGTTCCTAATTCTTTTTCTCTTACAATGTTCAATGTTGAAAGCATGGATCCAATCATTGACACCAACACCGCCAATATTCCGGGGACAAAAATATTTTTATAATCCATCTTTTTATTGAACCATCGAGATGTAAAAGCATGTATTTGAACAGGTAGTTCAGATATTTCTTGACTATATATACTCGCCACATAAATCATATAATCACTTAGAAATTGTTGTAAGTATGCAACTCCAACGGCAGCTTTCATATTGTTGACTGCATTAGCCGAAATGCCAATAACCGGTTTTTCATCAAGAAAAATTTTCTTTTCAAAATGTAGAGGAATTTCTAAGATAATATCTACATTATCTTTCTTCATTTGTAAATCTGCTTCTTTCTTTGTAGGAATGATTTCAATAATTTTAAAATAATTTGTTCCTTCCAATGAATGTTGAATGTTACGAGAGAGAGAAGAATGGTCGTGATCAATTACAGCAACATTTAACCTTTTAATTTCTAAATCGGCAGAAAAAGGAAAAATAAGCAAATATGCCAGAGGCAAAACAGTAATTAATCGAGCAAGTATCGGATTCCGAAAAATTTGAATAAACTCTTTTTTAATTAGGATTAATATTGTTCGCATAACATTAAAATGGTAACAAACTAACGTTTCTATTCTTTATTAATTGTTGGGAAAACTGCAATTTTAAAAACTAATTTCAATAATTATTTCATCATACAATATATACATGCTAATAAATTCAAAACTTTTATGCCTTTTATAAAATTTAATGCAGGTATATTCGTTTACTGAATACACCTTTTGGTATTTTTCTATATTAGAATACAATAAAACGTATTTAAATGGCACAAGTGGAAATTACAATTAATTATGTTGCGGAGTGGACTGACAAATCCGCACGCGTATTGGTATTGCAAACAAAAGATAAAACGAAATCTTTTCCTATAATTATAGCAGAAAATGAAGCATTTAATCTAGTTAAAGAAATCGAACACATTAAACTTAAACGACCACAAACCCATGATTTAATATACAATATCCTTATTGATTTTAATATTCAAATAAAACATATACATATTTATAATTTAATGGAAGGTATTTTTTATACCAGAATTAATTGTGTATTAAAAGATAAAATGCTTAATATTGAATCCCGAATTTCAGATGCTGTTATATTAGCCTTAAAATATAACTGTCCGATATTTGCTGAAGACTTTATTTTAGAACGAGTAGGTATATCATCCGATGCATTGGAAGAAAGCAATCAGGAAGAAGTATCACACGATAATTTATCCAATAAATCCATTAAGGAATTGGAAATTATATTAGACGTAGCCGTACAAAATGAAGATTTTGAATATGCTACCTTGATACGAGATGAAATTAAAAAGAAAACAAAAATGTAATCTTTTTTCTTCATGCAGATACAGGATTCTCTTCTGAAAAAGACTTTTTTTGTTGATAGAATAGAATATATTTTACAGGATGTAAGCCCTTCAGCACATATCGCCAACAAAGTAAGCTGGAGTTCTCGTTTAGAAAAAGAATTAAAATCTAATATTTTATTTAAACAAACACACAAAGATTCTTTAGAAGAAAAACAAATATTCGCTAATCAGCTTATTGTACAGCAAAAAATCGTTTACAATGAAGTCAAATTACCGGAAAAATCATTCGATTGGTTTTTTGTTTTTTTTATTGTATTGTTTTCACTTTTGGCATTAATAAAAGTATTGAGTCTGAAAAGTCTACATAATAAACCCTACACAATCCCTTTGTCGATAGAAAAGAATTTTTTTAAATCAGGTGCCTTACTCTTTATTATACTCTATATAGGCATAGGCATGGGTTTGATAGTATATTCATTTTTGGGTTCTCTATTACTACTAAAAAATGAGCTTCTTAAGATAATCCTTTGTATTGGGGGATTTACTTTTTTGATGTTACTTAAGAGTATGATTTATGCCTTTACCGGTGTTTTATTTAATATCAAAGACAAAACACAACAATATGTTCAAGAAATTATTGTAGTTAATTATTACATCGCTGTTTTTCTTTTCCCTATTGCATTTGTGTATTATTATTACCCTTTTAAATTTTTAATTTACATACTTTTTATTTTATGGGGATTAGCATATCTGTATCGAATTGGGTTGGGCTTTTTTATTTTTAAATCAAAGTTTTATATATATGAAAATATTTTGTACTTTTGTACTATTGAATTTTTACCCATATTATTAGGGGTTAAAATGTCGTTAAATTATATATAGTCAATAGATTGTGTAACTTAAAACGTATTAATATTGAAAATAAAAACTATACTTTTTTCACAAAATCCTCCCATTGACTTTGATAAAACTCCTTATGCAGAATTGTCAAAAAAGCACAATGTTGACGTAGATTTTTTTAAATTTTTTCAAATTGAAGGAATAACGTTAAATCAATTTCAAAAAAATAAAATAAATATCCCCGATTATTCATCCATTATTTTTACCAGTAAGAATGCCATTAATAGTTTTTTTGCTGTTTTAAATGAGATGAAAATAAAATTGTCTCCGGAAGTAAGATATTTCTGTATCAATCAATCAACGGCTTTGTATCTTCAAAAATATATAAAATTTCGCAAACGTAAAATATTTATTTCTGATGGTACAGCTAAAGAACTGGTTCATATTTTAGAAAACAATATGGAACATCCATTTCTCCTTCCTTGTTCTATTGATTCATGTGTAAATCCTTTATTATCATTAATGAATGAAAGAAATATTAACTACAAAAAAGCAGAAGTATTCCAAATTATAATGGCAAATCTTCAGCATATGAAGATTGAAAATTATGATATGATAGTGTTTTTTAGTCCGTATGGAATTCTATCGTTAAAATCAAACTTTCCTAGCTATCAACAAGGTGAAACCATAATTGCAGCTTTAGGACATCAAGTATTAGAAGTTGCGGAAGAGATAGGTTTAAACATTGAAATTATAGCACCTACAACCGAACATCCTTCGATTTTTACGGCTATAGACGATTATCTGTTTAAATTAAACGGTAAAAGAAAATAATTAATACGATGAGATTATTTAAGTTCTCTAAAAAAGAACGTATTTGTAAACGAAGTGATTTTCAATTACTATCAACACAAGATACTTCTTTTTACACCTATCCCTTCCATTGTTTGTACTTGGCTCGTCCGGCGAATGAATGTATTGTGAAACTCGGAATTACTGTTCCCAAAAAAAATATTAAATTAGCCTTTCGAAGAAATCGGATTAAACGTATGATTAGAGAAACCTACCGTTTAAATAAAGCAACTTTGTATACAACTATTGAAAATCAAGCAATGGAATTGCTTATTTTTTTAATTTATACCGAAAAAAAAGAAATCCCGTTTGGTGTTTTAAATAAACAACTTAATTTATTATTAAACAAACTAATACATATCAATTTCAGGAATGAATTGAAAAATACAAATATTAATAATAATTGATATCTTTTTTATGTTATATTTGCAAACTTAAAAGAAATTTAAAATAATTTTATAACTTACTTATAATAAAATACTTAAAAAATGCGAAACAAAGGTTTTATTTTATTTATCGCTATTACATTAGGATTAATTTGTATATATTCACTCTCATTTACTTTTTGCACGAGAAATGTTGAAAATAAGGCAAAAGAATATGCATTAAATATTCCTGACCGAGAAAATATTTCAGTACAATCCGAAGGAGATCTTTTTATTGAAAATTATTTATTGGATTCGATATATAAAGCACGTGAATCTGAGTATATACAGAAAATGTCGGATTCCATAATTTATAATTTGCTGATTGCAAAATGGACTTACAAAGAATGTAAGGAACAGGAATTGAATTTAGGCTTGGATTTAAAAGGAGGGATGAATGTAATGTTAGAGGTATCTGTTCCTAACATTATCACTTCTTTAGCCGGTAATGGAGCGAAAGATTCCCTTTTTGTGAAAACAATGAAGATGGCAGTAGAAAAACAAAAATTTTCTCAATCAGATTTTATTTCATTGTTTGAACAATCATTTAAAGAAATAGCTCCTGAAAATGCAAAATTAGCAACGATATTCCGAAAATTGGAATTGAGTCAAAATAATCCAACCAATGATGATGTTTTAAAAGCCTTACGTGAAGAAACGGAAGCTGCTTTAAGTAACACATTCATGATATTACGTACGCGTATAGATAGATTTGGAGTTACCCAACCCAATATTCAACGCTTGCCTCAATCGGGTCGTATTATGGTAGAGCTTCCTGGGGTTAAAGAACCTGAACGTGTGCGTAAATTATTAGAAGGTGCCGCTAATCTTGAATTTTGGAAAACCTATGAATTTGCAGATATACAAGATTATTTCAGTCAAATTAATGATAAGTTAGCAGCTTTGCAATCTGCTCAAGAAATAGACTCTGCTTCTGTAGAGGCAGATAGTACATTAACAACTTCTCCCGAAGATTCTCTTGCCTTAGCATCGGAAACAACTAAAGATACTTCTTTAGATTTAAGCGATGATGTAAGCAGTACTCCCGATGGACAAATGACACAAGAAGAAATTGAAGCTAAATATCCCTTATTTTCAAAATTACAATTAAACGATAGAATTTCTGATAAAGGGAAATTAGGTCCCTTGGTAGGATATTGTCATGAAAAAGATACCGCAGCAATTAACAAAATATTAAATTTACCTTGGGTGAAATCCTTGTTACCACAAGATTTAATACTACGTTGGCATGCAAAAACCGGAAAAGATAAAACTCCTTTTCATCAATTAATCGCCTTGAAAGCTTCTGGAGAAAAAGGAGCTGTATTGGATGGAAATGTAGTTATTGATGCTCGTCAAGATTTTAACGAAAGAGCAGGCAATGAAATAAGCATGACCATGAATGCCAATGGCGCAAAACTTTGGAAAAAAATCACCGAGGATAATATAGGAAATAGCATTGCCATCGTATTGGATAATTTAGTATATTCTTACCCTGTTGTTAATGATGCAATTCCTAATGGTCGTTCTTCCATTACCGGTGCCTTTTCTTTAGAAGAAGCTAAAGATTTAGCCAATTTATTGAAAGCAGGTAAATTACCTGCTCCTGCCATCATTGTTTCTGAAGAAGTAGTTGGCCCTACTTTAGGAAAAGAATCTATTAATGATAGTATGCTCTCTTTTGTTTTAGCTTTTATTCTCGTACTTATTTATATGGCTTTATATTACAGTAGGGGAGGAATAGTAGCAGGGATAGCATTAATTATTAATATTTTAATTATTTTTGGAACCTTAGCATCATTGAGTGCCGTATTAACCTTACCCGGTATTGCGGGGATAGTGTTGACCTTAGGGATGGCCGTCGATGCCAATGTTATTATCTTTGAACGTATACGAGAAGAAATTCGAGCAGGTAAAGGAATACGACTTGCCATAAGTGATGGATATAAAGCAGCTTATTCTGCCATTATTGACGGTAACATTACAACCATAATTACCGGTATCGTGCTTTATATATTTGGTTCGGGTCCGGTGCAAGGTTTTGCTGTTACTCTGATTATAGGGATTATCTCTTCTTTGTTTACCGCGATTTTTATTTCCCGTATTATTTTTATATGGTTGCTTGATAATAATAATAAAGTTAATTACGGAAATAAATTTACTATCAATGCATTTTCAAATTTTAATTTTGATTTTATTTCCAAACGTAAAATCTTTTATGTCATCTCATCCATAGTTATCGGACTTGGTATTGTATCTTTATTTATAAAACAATTGGATTTCGGAATCGATTTCTCGGGAGGAAGAAGTTATACTGTTCGTTTTGACCAATCGGTAAAAAGCGATGAATTGCGTGAAAGTTTAACTAAAGCATACGATGGTATTGCTCCTGAAGTAAAAACATTTGGTTCAGATAAACAAATGAAAATTACAACTAAGTGGAAAGTAAATGAAAATTCACCCGAGATAGATTCACTCGCAGAAGTAAAACTTTTTGAAGGCTTAAAACCTTTCTTTACAACTGATATAACGCTAAAAGATTTTAGTGTACAAAATCAAAATGTAGGCTTGATTAGTTCGGTAAAAGTTGGGGCTACTGTTTCAAAAGATATAACAAGAGGGGCCATATTTTCAATCTTTTTTGCGTTAATAGCTATCTTTATATATATAGCAATACGTTTTCGTAATTGGCATTTTGGTCTGGGTGGTGTAGCTACTTTATTGCACGATGCTTTCTTCACTATAGGTATTTTTTCTATTTTTTATGGAGTTATGCCCTTTACCATGGAAATTGACCAAGCATTTATTGCCGCTTTATTAACCATCATTGGCTATTCAATTAATGATAGCGTAATTGTTTTCGACCGTATCCGTGAAAACAAACAATTATATCCTAAACGTTCCTTAAAAGAAAATATGAACAATGGGATTAATAGCACCTTAGGCAGAACCATCAACACCGCAGGAACAACGTTAATTACTTTATTGGCGATCTTTATTTTCGGTGGTGATGTAATTAGAGGCTTTGTATTTGCTTTGTTAATAGGTATTGCCGTAGGAACGTATTCATCCATATTTATTGGATCTCCTATAGCTTATGAATTAAATAGAAGAAAAAACAAAAAAGAAGAAACAAAAATAATTAAAAATGCTTAATTATAAGAATTATAAGGATAAGAGAGTGTCTAAAACCGACACTCTCTTTTTTTTGTTTGGCAAAAAACAATAAGAAATTTTTCGGTAAAAAACAATTCTATTCCAATAATTAGTCGACCCTTAAAAAGCCAATTTATTTTGTCTTTGTATGAAAATAAGGTTGAAAATTGATAGAAATAATTTTTGAAAAAAGAGCAAAAAAGATGATTTCCATTTGTTCATCATCCTTTTG
>JAQVNO010000112.1 GCA_028703095.1 Bacteroidales bacterium | reverse complement strand
AAAAAAAAAAAAAAAAAAAAAAAAAGACAATCAACACGTTAGCACAAACAACACAAAAAGGCGTAAAAATAAGGGCAGTTTTTTGGAAGGAAAAAGAGACGATTAGTGATGTGATGATGTGGTGATGTGGTGATTTAAGCGCAAAGAACGCAAAGAGATACACACAGCCTACCCATATTTTTTCGGAACGAAAAAAATCTCGGCACTCGGGACACGGCACTCGCGACGTTTTTGTCAGCTGTCAGTTTTTTAACGCCATGCATCATTCATCAAATGAAGATGGGGAATGATTTAAATGACCTTGGGAAGTCTTGCAAAACTTCTCGCCGAAACTCAAAATAGTTCTCGCCGGAACTCTATACACTTCTCGCCGAAACTTTAAACACTTCCCGCCGAAAGTTTATTACGAGCTCCCAACAAAATAAAAAGCCACACCCTATCTTTTTCATCGGAGCATGGGAACTCATACATACACATTCTATAATTGGAATTAATTTGTCCGATACATTCAAGAGATTCTGAGCGAAGCGAAGAATCTGCCCCCTTACGAATGCAGTATACAAACCCTTTTTTAATTTTTAATTCTTAATTTTTAATTGATTTCGGCACACGGCACTCGCGACGTTTCGTATCATGGTAACAGCAGTTGCTTTGCAGCATCTATAGCGGTATCGGTGAGTTTTTCATTGCTAATCATTTTAGCTATTTCAATAATACGTTCTTCCTGATTGAGTTGTTTAATATCGGAGACTGTTTGGGATGCATCACTTTCTTTATAGACAAGGTAATGCTGACTTCCTGCGGCTGCTATTTGAGGCACGTGAGTAATGGCAATTACCTGGCTGTAGGAAGCAATGTTTTGCATAACTTTTCCCATTTTAGCCGATACCTCACCGGAAACACCACTGTCGATTTCATCGAAGATAATGCTTGGGAGAATATTTTTCTGAGAAATTAGGGATTTAATTGCCAACATCAAACGGGATAATTCACCACCGGAAGCTATTTTATCGACCGCCTGCATGGCAACACCGGGATTGGCAGTAAACCAAAAAACGACTGTATCCAATCCTCTCTCGTGTAAGTTTTCCGATTGCTGCATACGTAATTGTATACTCGCATTGGGCATGTTCATTAATTGCAATACTTTTTTTAAATCCGATTCCATTTTCGGAAGCACACTTTGTCGTTTTGCCGATAAGGCTTGTCCTAATTGCAACAATTGACATGTAGCTTCTTCGATTGCCTTTTGTAATTTTTGTTTATTCTCTTCGGAATCATCTATCAATTGCAATTGACGGGCTATATGTTCCCGGATTGAAATAAGTTCCGCTTCCGTATTCACTTTATGTTTTTGCTGGAGGGAATAAAGAGCATCGAGTCGTAGATTTATTATTTCAATTTGTTGCGGATCATAGATTGTTTTTTCTTGAAGTTTGTCTATTTCGAAAGCAATGTCTTTTAAATCTACTATTTGAGACTGTAAACGTTCCGTCAGTTCTTGGATAGATTGTTTATATTTAGCTATGACTTGCAAGCGATTCAAAGAATCAAATAAAACACTAAGGACATTGGTCTCTCCTTCTTGTAATTGGCAATTAACAGCATATAAATTTTGTTTGATTTCTTCTGCATTGCTCAAGACTTCCAATTCCTCTTCCAGCTTTTGTTGCTCTCCGGATTGTAAATTGAAATCCTCTAATTCTTTATATAAAAATTCCCAGTAATCTCTGTCTTGCATGGATGTATTTTCATACAGTTGCCGGTATTCTTTTTGCAAAGCAGTATAACGTTTGAAATGTGCATGATAATTAGCAATTTCTGATTGAAGATTGGCAAATTGATCAATGAGTAACAATTGAAAATCTTTATTTTGCAGCAATAAATTCGTGTTTTGAGCATGAATATCCAACAAGATTTCGCCAATTTTTCGTAATACCGTTACTGACACGGGTGTGTCGTTGATAAAAGCACGTGATTTTTCCTGAGGTGTTATTTCACGGCGAATGATACATTGCTCATCGTAATCAATATCATTTTCGGCAAAGAAATCTTGCAATCCATAGTTTTTAATATGAAAGACAGCTTCAATAATGCTTTTTTTTGTTTTATCAAGTAATACAGAGGTATCTACTCGTTGCCCTGTTAATAAAGCCAAGGCTCCCAGCAGTATAGATTTACCTGCGCCGGTTTCACCGGTGATGACGGAAAATCCTTCTTTGAAATCAATAGAAAGTTCCTTGATGAGGGTATAATTTTTTATGCTGAGGTGTTGTAACATGATGCATTAAAAATAAGCAAAAACTTATTCCTCCAATTTACTATATTTACTTTCGTTCAGAGGATCCATTTGTTTGAGTAAATTATACGCCCGATTGCGTTTTTCTTCTGATGCACCGGAAAACACATTTACAAATTCATCGCTTTTGGCTGTAAACAATAAATTATACATCAACGTCCCGGATTTAGTACTATTGAATTCTTTTAAACTTTCCAGTGCCATCAATATATTTTCTAAGGCTTGATCTATATCTTTATGCATCAAATCCAAACCCAAGCGATGGTATTTGTAATAAAACGTACGTATGGCTCCGAAAGTGGGATTGCTCATATTTTCAATTAACCAATAGCGGTTCATTCTGTCTTTGGGATCCCAGCCTTTGGTTTCGGATTGAGAATAATTCATAATGGTTTGACATTGATTATAATAAGGCGTTCCCCCTTCGTTAGAGAAGGAATCAAATGTCAATCCCAAAAAGAAATTCATATAAAAACCTATGGTAGATGTGAGCACATGTTGAAAACTATTGTTATCATATTCTAAGGGTTGATTAATGGAATAGCTAAATATGACATCATTGTCTTGAAAAGCAAACAAGGAAGATAAATAAGAGCAATTAAAAACAGGACGACTTACTTGCACCAATAATTTAGCTCTGTATTTTTCCGGTGCAATAATTTCTTCTACACTGAGTTGAATATTGCATTCTATTTTTTCTTCGCTTTTAAATTCATGATTAGACCATTTTCTTTCGTTGACAAATGAATTGAGTTCTTGTTCCAAGGTAGTAAATGGTGTTTTATCAACGCCTTGTAGTTTTTGAGTGTTAACACTCACACGGGCTTTAAATTCCTGGGAAAAACCTGTAACTAAACATGCTGTTAAAAATATACTTATGAGTATTTGTTTCATGGTTTTTAATGTTAACGTATTCTTTGTAATACATGGTCGAGTATTGTTTCCGCCACCAATCTTTTCGACTGTAGCGGAATGTCTGTTATGTTGTCTGATGCATCGATGAGACTTACTTTATTGGTCGTTACCCCAAAGCCGGCACCTTCATCGTTTAACGAATTTAAAACGATGAAATCGGCATTTTTAGTATGTAATTTTTGTCTGGCATTTTCTATTTCATTGTTTGTTTCCAAAGCAAAACCGACAACTATTTGATTGGAATTCTTCTTCAATGCCAATGTTTTCAATATATCTACAGTGGGTTTAAGTGCGAGGGTTTTTATAGTGTCTTCTTTTTTTAACTTATACAAAAGCTTTTCTGTCGGAGTATAATCGGCAACAGCCGCAGCCATCACCAATAAATTTGCTTTGGGAGCTAAAGGTTTACAAGCTGCAAACATTTCCGCAGCAGTCTTCACATCGATGCGATTAATAAGTGGATGTTGTATTTGGAGAGAAGTAGGGCCACAGACCAAATCAACTGCTATCCCTCTATCTGCCAAAGCTTCTGCAATTGAAATTCCCATTAATCCGGAAGAGTAGTTTCCAATAAAGCGCACAGCATCTATGGGCTCATGCGTAGGACCTGCCGTTACCAATGCTCTGTGTTTTGATAGAATAGTTTTCTTTTCAAGATGGTTTGTTACTACATCAAAGATTGTTTTCGGTTCTGCCATTCGTCCTTTCCCTTCGGTTTGACAAGCAAGAAATCCTATTTCGGGTTCTATCATTCGTATTCCGTTTGCTCGAAGATAATGTATGTTTTTTTGCACAGAAAAATGCATCCACATTTTCTCATTCATGGAAGGAGCCAGAAAAAGTGGTTTGTTTATTGCTAATAACAAGGTACTTAAGGCATCGTCTGCGATACCGGAGGCTAATTTTCCTATACTATTTGCGGAAGCAGGAGCAACGATTACGACATCAGCCCAATCAGCCAAAGAAATATGCTCAACCTTTCGTTCGGAAGGCAATGCAAAAGCATCGCAGTAAAGAGAATTATTGCTTAAGGTTTCAATGCTTAAGGATGTTACAAATTGTAAAGCATTGTGGGTGGCAGCTACTTTTACATCGTAACCCGATTTAACAAATAAACGAATGAGAGATAAAGTTTTATATGCTGCTATACCTCCTGTTATTCCGATTAATATGTTAGCCTTTGACTTCAAAAAATATTATGATTCTTCCGGTTTACGAAAATATATTTGATCGGAAAGAAATTCTTCTATGGCAAGCAAAGTAGGTTTTGGCATCTGTTCGTAATGTTTTGCCAAATCGATTTGTTCTTTGTTTTCAAGAATTTCTTCCATAGTATCCTTATTACTTGCAAATTCTTGCATTTTGTCCGTTAATTCTTCTTTCAATTCTACTGAAATTTGATTTGCTCGTTTTGATAAAATGACAAGCGATTCATAAATATTCCCTGTTTTCGTATCAAATTTATCAATATCTCTTGTGATTGCTAAAGTATTTGGTTTTACTTTTTTAACTTCTTTAACTTCTTTATTATCCATGTATATAATATTTTATTTACTTTTTTTCAACTATTGTTAATAATTTTTGTATTCTTTTCTCTGCATCAGCTGCAATTTTATTAGCTTCATTTAAATAAGGCGAAGAAGGATATTTTGCCTTTAATATATTTTTTACATCTATCACCATTTGAAAGCGTTCAACTTTTTTTGCCTCCACACTTTTGATTGCAAACTCATAATTATTTTTTACCCAAATAAATAAGGCTTCTTCGATGTATGGACTATCAGCAAAATCTTTTACCAAGTTTTGAAATGAAATCTGTGCCGATTTGTAATTTTCTGTGCGATAATACATAGAGGCAATTGCAAAATCTTTCTTAGCTAATTTATTTCTTAAACTGTCTAACATAGTATTGACTTCCGAAATATAGCTGCTTTGAGAGTAATAATTGGAAAATAATTCTAAATTTTCTTTTGCCAAATACGTATCTGTTTGATCTAAGTTATAATTCGGTGAGTTTAAGAAATATGATTTTGCTTTTAAAAATGCGGCTTCTTCTACACGTGGACTTTGCGGGTATTTACGCATAAAATCATTGAAATAGAAAGCGGCAATGAGATAATCATGATTATAAAAATAACTGCTGGCAAACAAAAACAATATGGAATCTCCCCTATCGGTACCTAAATACAGCGGATATATTTCTTCAAAAAGCTGACTGGCATTAAGATAAGAGCCTTTGTCGTAATACATTTTGGCAGCTTCGAACTTTTGTTCCTTTGTTTTATATTTCCGAAACTTCCGATTCGTTTTTGCTTTCTCTTTGTTTTCTATGATCTTTTCTTTTCGTTGTTTCCGCCCTTCTTTCTGCTGGGCAGAAATAGGCAAACCCATTAAAAACAATGAAATAACTAAAAGAAAAACAATTTTTTTCTTTATCATCCGGGCATTTATTTTTTAGCGTGCAAAATTACATTTTTTTTCAATTGCTTTTAAATTAATATATAAAAATATTAAAGATGTAACTATCTTAACCCCGTAAATCAAAATTTATTGTATCATTAAAAATATATTTCCCGAAAGCCATTTTATTTTTTCCCTACTACAATCTCAATCCATTCATCCGTATTGAAATAACTTTTTGCTAACACAAGCAATTCCTCTGCTGTTGTATCTTGAATAACACGAAGAAAATTTTTCCAATAATTAATAGTCAAGTTATAGTCGTTTATCTCCACATAACGATCGAAAATCGAAAAAATTCCATCGAACTGACGTAACAGTATACCTTCGTAATAATTTTTAACCAAATTTAGTTCTGTTTCCGAAATCGGTTCATTGGCTAGTGTTTGCATGCATTTATACACCGCTTCCACGGCTTCGTTAGTTTTATTAATATTCACATCGGCGGCAATATAAAACAGTCCGGCACTTTGATAGGAAATTATTCGAGAATAAATACCATATGCCAAGCCTTTCTTTTCGCGAATTTCACTCATTAAACGAGAGCCGAAATACCCGCCTAAAACCATATTTAAAAGACTGAATTTCATCCAATCAGGATGTGTACGTGTGAATAACTTTTTCCCAATACATATACTGGATTGTAAAGCATCCGGCTTATTAATCGTTTTCTTTATTGCTTTCGGTAAGAGAAAAGTTTGTTCTTCCTGCTGATATGTGATAGCTGTTTTAATTTCTCCCATGCTTTGATCCAAGAGTTTTTTTATAGTATCATCCATATTTCCGGCAATAAACACCCTCATATCGCTCGCATGATAATGAGTAGTATAAAAATCAACGACATCTTGACGCTCAATAGCATCATAATCGGCGATCTCGTTTAATGTCGCATATGGATGAGTATCAAAAATTGTTTTTGTAAACTCTCGAAAGGCAAGTACCGACGTTTTTTCTAAACTTACTGCAAGGGATTTTTTTTGGGTTTCCTTCAATAATGTTAATTCGGAATCGGGAAAGCTTGGAGTTGTAAATGCTTCTTTTACAATATCTAAAATATCTTTTACGGCATAATCGGGCATATGAATAGAAATGGTAGCAAAATCTTTATCTATCGTTCTGTCTAGGTATGCTCCCTGAAAATCAATTGCATTGAAAATTTGTGCCCGAGTATGTAAGGTCGTGCCCTCAAACAA